>JAPPDQ010000530.1 GCA_028875495.1 Chloroflexota bacterium | reverse complement strand
CTTGTTTGTCAAGTCATGCTTGTGTGAAAAGACAGAGTCGGCGACCGGATGCGAGTGCCCTTAGGCAACCTCGCTCGTTCATTGACCCTGTGAAAAGGCCCGTGATAGTATCGAGGCGTACTCAAGACATGTTACATACGGGAGGTTAGAACCTTGGCAACGACATCCCAGATCGTCGATATCACTCCGCTCGCGGCGGGGAAGCTGAAGGAAGCGCTCCAGGAGCAGGGGCAGGGAGACGCGCTGCTGAGGGTCATGCCGATGCCCGGCCCTCACGGCGGGTTCCAGTATGCGATGAGCATCGAGAATGAGGCGAAGGACGACGACTTCGTGATGAGTATCGAAAACCTGACGGTGCTCGTCGACTCTGAGAGCGCTCCGCTCGTCGAGGGCGCGAAGATCGACTACATGGAAGGCCTCATGCGGAGCGGCTTCGTCATCAGCAACCCCAACGTCGAGTTCGCCGGCGGCGGATGCGGCGGCGGCGGTGGTGGGTGTGGCTGCGGCGGCGGTGGTGGCGGTGACTACGGCGGCGGCGGCGGGGGCTGCGGTGGTGGCGGTGGTGGCTACAGCGGCGGTGATGGCTGCGGCGGCGGGGGCGGTTGCGCCTGTGGCGCACAATAGACACCGGAACACCCAACTTCTACAGGGCGAGTATGCGATGCGGAGACGGGGCGATGAATATCGTCCCGTCTTTGCGTTGAGACAGTAGCCGTTGCTTTTCGCCGTTCTCGATCAGCTTCGCTCCGAGCCGACGAATGCCGTCTTTACGCTACTGGCGTTCACGTTCGCCATCGTCGCGGCGATAACCGTCCACGAGTTCAGCCATGCCCTGAGCGCAAACCTGCTCGGAGACAGTACCGCTAAGAACCAGGGAAGGCTTACGCTGAACCCGTTGGCCCATCTCGACCCGGCGGGCACCATCATGATCGTGGTGGTCGGATTCGGCTGGGGCAGGCCGACTCCGGTGAACCCGGCGCGGTTCGGCAGCCACATGAGGTCCGGCATGGCGGCAGTGTCATTCGCCGGACCGATATCCAACGTGATCGTTGCTTCTCTGTGCGCCATTCCGGTCAAGATCGGACTCCTCAGTCCCGGCATCGTCGGGTTCTCCATCTTCAGCGGCGGGCCGGGCGACTTCTGGGCCTACCTCCTCGGATCGCTCATCTTCATCAATATCCTGTTGGCGGCGTTCAACCTCATACCCGTCGCACCGCTCGACGGGTTCAAGGTCGTGCAGGGGCTCCTGCCCCGCGACGCGGCATTGCAGTGGAGTCGGTTGGAGCGGTGGGGCCCGCTGATTCTGATGGTCCTCATCCTTTCGGGCTTCCTCCTGCCCACGGGGAGCCTGCTCGTGCCCATCATGAGACCCTTGGTCAACGTGCTTGCGACGATCATCATTGGTGGACAGATTTGAGGCTAATCTGGTTCAATCTTTGACACGTAGAGAGGACGGGTTCAGTAGGAATGGACAGAATCACGATCATCGGGTCGGGCAGCATAGGCCTGTCGATGGGGCTGGGAATCAAGGCCATCGGCCTGAAGGAGACCGAGCTTGTCGGCACGTCGGGGGCACGCAAGTGGCGTGAGAAGGCCACGGAGACCGGCGCGTTCGATTCCGTAGGGGGGCACCTGGGCAAGGCGCTCGACGGCGCGAGGCTCGTGATCCTCGACACACCTGCAGGCGAGACGCGAGAGCTCATGGAGGCCATCGGGCCCATACTGGAGGAGGACTGCCGCGTTACGAATACGGCCCTCTCCATGGTGCAGTCCCTCGAATGGGCGGACGCTTGCTTCCGCGAGGACACGACCTTCGTGGCGGGCCGTCCGTTGGTGCGGACTCCAGTCGCCGATCTCGACGCGGCGGACGGCGGCATTTTCGAGGGCGCCGATTACTGCCTCGTGCCCTCCGCGACAGCACGACCAGACGCGATCAGGACCGTCGTGGGCCTCGTTGAGGCGCTGGGGGCGAACCCGCTGTTTCTCGATCCGCACGAGCACGACTCCTATACCGCTGCAGTTACTATCATGCCGTCGCTGCTCTCCTCGGCGCTGATGAGCATGGCTTCGGAGAGTCCGTCGTGGCGGGAGATGTCGAAGCTGGTCGCCAACGAGTTCGATGAGATGTCGAAGCTGGCGTCGGTCGACCCGGTGGAGTTGGCGACGGAGATCGAGGGCAACACGGAGTCCGTCGGGGTGTGGATCAGCCGGATGATCGAGACGTTGGAATCGTACCGAAGCCTGACGCAAGGTTCGAAGGAGCAGGTTGAGGAGACTCTCGTACATGCGTGGGAGGAACGAGCTAAGCTGGAGCTCGGCGCCATCGTGGAAGACGACGGACCACGCGCCCCTTCATCGGGCGAGTCGTTTGCCAGCATGTTCGTCGGCAGCAGGCTGGCGGGCCGCGTGCGGGACATCAGGGAAGCCGGCAAGGGCGATCCCTGGCAATACAAGGGAAAGAGGAACGAGACGGACAGATGAATCGGACGATACAACACAGTGACCGGTTGGAAGGAACGGTGTTCACGGCCGGCGACAAGTCGATCTCTCACCGGGCGGCGCTGCTCAACTCCATTGCGGATGGGACGGCGCATGTCTCCAACTTCTGCGTTGGGGACGACCGGACATCGATGCTCGGATGCCTGAGAGGGCTGGGCGTCGAGATTACCGAGTGCAGCGACTGCGACGTGTCGCCGTGCGAAGATTGCTTCGAGGTCGCGGGAGTCGGCCTGAATGGACTCCAAGAACCGTCCGACGTGCTCTACGCGGGCAACAGCGGGACGACGACGCGACTGGTAGCGGGGCTGCTGGCCGGGCAGTCGTTCCTGTCGGTGCTGACGGGAGACGATTCACTGAGGTCGCGACCGATGGGGCGGATCGTCGATCCGCTCCGGGAGATGGGAGCAGGCTTCATGGGGCGCAACGGCGACACCCTCCTGCCGCTGTCAGTGCGGGGCGGCGACCTGAACGCGATAGAGTACGATCTCAAGGTGGCGAGTG
Organism: Chloroflexota bacterium; assembly: GCA_028875495.1. Lineage (GTDB taxonomy): Bacteria > Chloroflexota > Dehalococcoidia > Lucifugimonadales > VXLM01 > VXLM01. Next base: position 649 of record JAPPDQ010000530.1, on the reverse strand, counting down.
CGCAGGTCAAGTCGGCGATCCTCATAGCGGGGCTGTACGCGGAGGGCCGCACCGTCGTGCGGTCTCCCGGTCAGTCGCGTGATCACACCGAGCGCATGATGCGATACATGGGCGCGGACGTGGACATCAACGGCCTCTCGGTCTCTGTGCAGACTTCCAACTTGACGGCCACGAACGTCAGGGTTCCGGGCGATATCAGCTCCGCCGCCTTCTGGATGGTGGCCGGAGCGGCGCATCCGAATGCAAGCATCAGGCTCAACAACGTTGGGATAAACCCTTCCCGAACGGGAGTCATCGAGGTCCTCCAGTCGATGGGAGCATCGTTGCGCATGGAGAACGTCGTCGAGGACGAGTCGGAACCGGCGGCGGACATCATCGTCGAGTCGTCCGACCTCCGGGGCGTGGAGATCGCGGGCGACATCATTCCGCAGCTGATCGACGAGCTTCCGGTGCTCGCGCTGGCGGCGGCTCGGGCGAAGGGCGAGACGGTGATCCGGGACGCAGAGGAACTGCGCGTCAAGGAGTCCGACCGAATCACGGCAACCGTAAAGGGATTGGCACGCCTAGGAGCCGACATCGAGGAGATCTCCGACGGCATGGTCGTCCGCGGCGGGCGCAAGCTGCGCGGCACAGACGTCAGGAGCTTCGG
>JAPPDQ010000545.1 GCA_028875495.1 Chloroflexota bacterium | reverse complement strand
GACCTTGTCAGCCAGAATGCACTGCTCGATGGTCTCCTCGATCAGCGCCTTCTCGTCGACGACCCCGTCGGGCGTGGGCCGCTGCATCTCGTAGATGATCCCAAAGTCCATCCCGTACACCCCTCACGCAAGTTGGTGCGCATCCTACGAGTCGGTGAAGGGGGTGTCAACCGGGATGGGAGGAGGGGTGGTGAAGGCCTGTCAGTCACACGCAGGATTGAGTAACTCCTTTTGCCGTACAATATAGCCCTCCCAACATCGCAGTCGCACTGTCTTACTTATCTTTCTCACCGATGCCCAAGCATGACTACATATTCGTCGATGAGTCCGGCGACGCGGCGTCCAAGCTCGATCCGGTTTCAGGTGAACTGCTCAGCAGCAGCTATTACGTCGCCGCCGCGCTGCATCTATGTGACGACGCCTTTCGCGACCTGAACAGGCATGTGGCGGCCTTCAGGTACTACTCGGGACTGAATAGAGAGTTGAAAATCCACCCGCAGAGAGAGGAGTTCGCGAGGCTGCTCGATCCCATTCGGGCTTCGATGGAGGCGGGCAAGAACATTTGGGCCTCCGTAGTCTATGTAGACAAGCTGCGGTATAACGGAAGCTACCTCAAGCCGGGAGGAAGAAGACCGCCGAGTCCAGTCAGGTTCAGGAACTACATGCTTCGCCGTCTGCTTGAGCACCACTTTAGGAAGTATCCTCTACAATCGAACCAATACGACTTGATCCTCGACCGCATAGACCTAACGAGGGAAGAAACTGAAAATCTTTGGCAGTACATCTCGGGCAACCGCAACATCCCCACTCCTTTGCACATAACCCATGCCGCATCAATCTACGTGGAAGGGCTTCAAGTCGTTCATCACATAGCCAACGGCTACAAGGATGTCGTGGACAATGGTCGCGTGCCTCCTGAACTCACGTTTGTGAATTCGAGGGACCTGACTACGAGGCAGTATGTATAGGGGTAGGAAAAGATCTGTGGCCAGGCCGGGCCTCCATGTTTCGGGAGACCCGCCTGACCACATGTTAGCGAACTCTATACAGAGTTATTCTTACATGTCGCCTCGAATCTGTCAATCCGCCATTAGGCCAAACGACAGCATCAACTATAACACCCCCTACAGCGACAACACCTCCCGCGCGAGCACGAGGGTACTTGTCACCACGATGACGGCGACGACGGCTTGACGGAAGACTTTCTCGTTCATCCGTCCCGTGAGGCGGACCGAGAGCCAGTAGCCGATGGCGACGGCGGGCGCGGTCGCGGCGGTAAGGAGGAGTCGGTCGGAGGTCATCAGACCCTGGAGGAAGTAGCCCGTAAGCGCGGTGACGTACATGAACAGGAAGAAGAAGGCCATCGAGGCTCGGACGCCCTGTCGCTCCATGCCGCGTCCGAGGAAGAACAGGACGAGGAGAGGGCCGCCGATGGCGAGGCCGGTGACCATGGCCGCCACACCGAAACCGAGCACAGGGCCGGTGAACTGTGGCTTGGGAACGCGCCACTCGGTCTTTACGACGACGAGGGCCGTGAGCGCCAGCACGAGCACGCTGATGCCGATGCGAAGCGCGGAGGGGTCGAGCGCGCTGAGGGCGAAGACTCCGAAGGGAGCGCCCAGCGCGCCCGCAATCGCGGTTGGCATTAGCGGGCGGTAGGGGACGTGGTCGCGGGTCTCTATCAGGACAAGTCCGAACCCCAAGACGGAGACGGCATTGACCACGACCACGACGGTCTGCGGGTCGAGAAAGAGCAGCATGACCGGCGTCGTCGTGAGGCCGAAGCCGAAGCCGATTGCGCCGATGGCGAACCCGGCAACGGCCAGCGCGAGGGCCGAGACCGCGATCTCGATTGGGCCTATCACTTGGAACCGGTCTTCTCTTTCACGCGGCGAGGGGACACGGGAAGATGCAGGAATACGTCCTGCCTTCCATTCCCTCGTTCGCCCTGAGCTTGTCGAAGGGCATTCATGTGGTTCGACAAGCTCACCACGAACGGCTTGCTTTGGCCTGCGCGTGTCACGGGATCGCCTGGCCGGCCATGACTCCGGTGCAGCGCTCCTGGTCTACCGCAACCTGGCCGTTGACGATCACGAACGGGATGCCGATGGGGTACTGCCTGGGATCGTCGTAGGTGGCGGTGTCGATGATGCGGTCGGCGTCGAAGACGACGATATCGGCGAAGTAGTCTTTCTCCAGTCGGCCACGTCCCGTGAGTCCGAATCGACGGGCGGCGTTGTCGGTCATACGCTGCACCATCGACTCAAGGGACATGATCGGGAACTGGCGGCGCAGTCGTCCCAGGAAGCGCGGGAAGGTGCCCCATGCGCGGGGATGCGGATGGCCGCCGACATGGATGGAGTCACTGCCGACCATGTAGTCGGTGCGCGACAGGAGCTCGACAGCGTCGCGGCTCACCTGCTTCCAGTCGTTGATGTCGCCGGGGGGAACGCCCCAGAAACCGACTTCGAGATCGTTCTCCAGCAGCAGGTCGATGGTGACCTCGCCGAAGCTCTTGCCGCGGCGTTCCGAAAGCGTCGGAACGGTCAGGCCTTCCAGTTCGGGCGTGAGCGGCATGTGAGAGTAGACGAACTCCCTGACCACCCTCTTACCGCTCGCCTCGATATGCGCGACGATGACGGCGCGCTCGTCAGCGTCCTGCAGCCGCTCGATGATCTCGGCCGGGCCTCCGTTGTGGGCCTGGGAGGGCATGCTGCTGAGCATGAATGAGCTTCCGGTCGGGTACGGGTAGAGCTCCAGCGTCAGGTCGACCTCGTCCTTCGCTTCGTCGAACTGCTCCATGAGCTCCGCCACCTGACCGGCGGTATTGACCGCGGTGCGCGTGTGCGAGAAGTGGACCTTCACGCCGGAGCGTCGTCCGATCTCCAGCGCCTCCGGGACTCCGCCCCCGCCGAAACCGCGGTCGGGGTTCACGTCGCGAAGGTGGGTCGTGTAGACACCGTCGAACTCGGCGACGACCTTGCACAGTTCGACCAGTTCTTCCGTGTCGCTCCACGCCTGCGGATGGTACGACATGCCGGTCGCGAGGCCGACGGCGCCCTGCTCCATGCCCTCTCTCACGAGGCGCTTGGCGTGGTCGAGCCGGTCTCCCACCATGGGAACGTCGTGCATTCCACAGGCCTCCACGCGGAGCGCGCCGTGGGCGACGTTGGTGACGATGTTGATGGCGGTCTTGTGATGGTAGTTCGCTTTGAAGGCCGTAACGGAACTCATGTCGAGGTCGTCGGGCGCTCTGCCGAGGATACCGGAGAGGTAGTGGTTGTACATCCGGTAGTTCTCAGGGGAGGAGGGCACGTATGAGAGCCCGTCCTGACCGAGTATCTCGGTGGTGATACCCTGCCGGAGCCCCTGCGGGTGCTGGCCGTCGATGAGGAGCACGGCGTCGGAGTGGACGTGCGCGTCGATGAAGCCGGGAGATACGACGTGTCCCGTCGCGTCGATGTAGCGGCGCGCCTGCGCCTGCGACAGATCGCCGATGGCCTCGATCTTCTCGCCCACGATGCCGAGATCGGCCCGGTATCCGGGCTTCCCGGTGCCGTCCACAATCGTCCCACCCTTGATGAGAACGGCGAACATTCCTATTCCTCCGTTGGGTTGATCATTGAACCGCGACCGCGAGGTAGCGGGATGGTTGG
>JAPPDQ010000551.1 GCA_028875495.1 Chloroflexota bacterium | reverse complement strand
CCTCTTACGTTGTCGGTTCGGTAGGTCGCGAGCCAGACGTGGACGTTGAAGTCAGCGCCTGCGGCAACGTCGCCTACTTCAGCCTCGAGGATTATGTCTCCCTTGGCCCCTGAAACCCGCGTACCCAGGAGACACAGCATCGTTCCCCCCGGTTGCCCGTTGATCTGTCCCGCTTCTTCACTGGCAAACCGTTCGAGCTTCGATGCCTGGCTGCATGCCGGAGTACCCGGCTGAACGCTCGTGGCGGTCAGCTCATCCGGCAAGTGGATGTTGACCGTCACGGCACCCGCCTCGGAACCCCCGATGTTCTCATGCGAGATGGTTAAGGTAACCGTGTCACCCTTTGAGACAGAGGTTTGGTCCGCTTTGATGGTTGCCGTAATGTCAGGATCAGGTCGAATGTCGAGGTGGCCCATGCTTCGCGCAACTGGAATAAGTACGCCGACCAATGTGACGATCGAGAGGACGACGAGGATCGTCGTCCACCAGAATACGCCTCCCCGTTTCCTCCACCAGATGAGAAAACCGATGAACCCACTCGGTTCCTCTTCCTTGATCCGTAGCGGCTTTATCGGTTCTCGCGGTCCCAGATCCGGTGAGTAACGCTGCGCCAACGATCTCCTCCTCTTCCTCTAGCGTGAAGATGGCTTGGGTATAATGTAGTATCGGCAGGGACGACGATGCAAGCTTTACTGCACCGTCACTGTGGCTGAGGCGGAGTTGTTGTCGGTGACGGACTCAGCGCTCTTTATGTCACGAGTTGTCGCAGATTTGATCTCCGCTCGCGCCTCCAGCGTGGCGCCCGCCGCCGCCGTTGATGGCACGGTCGCTGCTACCGTCACCATCCCGTTCCTGCCCTCACTCTGCGTTCCCAGCCTGCACGCGACAGTTGACCCGGAGGTGCTGCACGCGGCGCCGGGAACGACTTCTCCCACCGTTGCCCCCTGAGGCAATGTGACAGTCAGTGTCACCGACCCCGCTGGGCTCTCACCCGTGTTGGCATAGTTCACGGTGTAGGTCACGTTCCCACCGGCGGCCACGGTCGCTGACGAAGCGGTCATCGTGACCTCCATGTCAGGATCGCCGCGCAGGTCGACGACTCCCATCTGGTTGGCAAGCCACCAGCCGCCTCCCACGACGACCACGGCCATGGCAAGTGCGATTATCACTACGAACCAGAACGCTGGGCCTTGTCGCATTGAAACACCTTCTCTTTCGACGTCTCGCCGTCGGTAGTCGTGACTGTGACTCGCGTCAACTCAAAGTGCAGTGTGTGAAGCGACTTGGAGTATATGTGCAGTGGGTATTGCAGTCAAGCAGACGATGCGACGTTCCGCAGTAAGGAGTTAGGCGGCAAACGACTCGCGGATGTTCATGAGGTCGCGACGAAGCCGTGTGTCGGCTTCCAACTGACGTTCTATCCGACGACAGGCATGGATAACCGTCGTATGGTCTCTACCACCCATGACTCGCCCTATCGTGGCGAGGGGAAGCTGTACTTCTTCACGCAGCAGGAACATCGAAACGTGTCGCGCCTGGGCCGTCGTCCTGTCTCGTTTCTTTCCTTTCAAGGTTGACTTGTCGATGGAGAAATACCTCGCCACGGCGCTCAGGACATCCTCCTCCGAAACCCTTCGGTTGCTCTCTTTGAGCGAGTCCTCCAGCGCCTGCTCCACCAGTCCCAGGTCAACGTCCGCCTCCGGATCGCCATTCAGTGACTGATGGCCCAGTCCGGCATGTGCGGCCACGATGTTTAGGCATCCCTCCAGTTCCCGCACGTTCCTTTGCACTCGTCCCGCGATGAACTCCAGCACCTTGTTGGGGAACCTGCGTTCAAGCTGTTCCGCCTTTGAACGCAGTATCGCCATGCGAGTTTCCAGGTCGGGGATCTGAATGTCCACGACCAGCCCCCCCGCGAGCCTTGACGACACGCGATCCTGGAGAAGCGAAAGCTCGCTCACCGGCCTGTCGCACGTAATCACGATCTGCTTCCCCGCCATGTGAAGCGCATTGAACGTGTGGAAGAAACCTTCCTGCGTCTGTTCCTTGCCGATGATGAACTGGATGTCGTCCAGAAGCAGCACGTCGGTGCTGCGATACCTGTCACGGAACTCCTCGGTCGTACCCTCGCGAATCGCTCTGATGTACTCGTTCGTGAACTCCTCGGTGGTCGTGTAGAGCACGTCGTGTCCCGCTTCACGGACCTCGTGCCCGATGGCGTGCATCAAGTGCGTTTTCCCCAGTCCCACACCGGAATAGATAACCAGCGGGTTGTAGACGAAGCCGGGATTCTCGGAGACGGCCACCGCTGCCGCATGCGCCAAGTTGTTCGAGCTGCCGACGATGAAGTTTTCGAACCGGTATCGCCCATTCAGGTCTACACGACGATAGGAGGGGCGTGACATCGCTTGGGAAGCAGGCTTTCGGTCCTCATCCAGCGACAGCTGCGGCGGTTTCGCATCAGCCGTCTTTTTGGTGGGCAGGGAGGCGCGTTTTGAACCTTGGAATTCTCCACCGACCTCGAACCGGATCTCCAAAGGCTCGCCCGTAATCCCTTCCAGGCACCTCGAAATCAGCGAGTACATCCTTGTATCGAGCATCTCGGAAACGAATGCGTTAGGGGTTCGCACCACGAGTGCTCCGTCCGAAACGGCGACTCCGGTCGTCCCCCTCAGCCACGTCTCGTAGCTCGGTTTTGGCACTTGGAGCTGAAGCTCGCCCAGAACGGCGTCCCACATCTCTCGTGGGGTGTTCTTACTTGGGTTTTCGGTCACGCGCAGAGGTTCCGATAAAGGTTTGGGAATGCGGATTCTACCACGTCATTTTCCCGCTGTGGCGGGACTGAATGCGAGTTTCCCCACACTTTATCCACACCTCTCCGCTCGTCCAGTCTCTTCAAAGGTGAACAGGCCGTCCGCCGCGAGTCATAGGCGCTGCCCGCCTAACGTATATTTGTTCTTTTCGATATGGTCTTGTATCTTTCCGAAACATGTGTGAGTACTTGTGTTGCCGTGCTTTCGGTAATCAACGGGGTTTTAGACAGATGATTGACGGCGCCGACAAGACTTACCATGATAACGCTAGTCTCTTGATTGCTACTAATGATCTATCCTCATCTCAAATCTATCCGAAATTGAGTATATGTGGAAACGGCGTTTTCCGCCCGCCGAACGCCGACGGAAGTGGTCTTGCACGAATGTTCGGCGCTCTCATGCCGGGCGGCAATCCCGCATCCCGTATCGAACTATAGTGGAAAACCTAGCGGTGGTGAAGCGGTGACGTACCTGCACCTTACTTTGAAAGGCCGTTGGGACACTGAACCCCGCCGCCGATCGGCCGAAACACCCTCTTGCGAGCCGCCAAGAGCGAGACCGTCATTCTCGGGAAAACCGGTGCAGTTAAGACTAATCCAGCGTTGGCATGGGAACGGGCATGACCGACCCATCGTGGACTCGCAGCATCAGCTTGTCGCCGTCATGCCAGGGCTGCTCCGCCACTGTCCAACTCACGGTGTGGCTGGCGGCGTCGACGGTCGCGTCGTCGATGTTCAACGACAGTGACACCGAACCGTTCAACTCGATGAAGTCCATGACCTGGCCAGCGAGCCCCGTGTGCGGACTGACCTTCACCTTCACCGTGCCCGACGCCCACTCGATGC
>JAPPDQ010000552.1:1462-3667 GCA_028875495.1 Chloroflexota bacterium | reverse complement strand
CTTCGAAGGAGTAGAGCCACGTACTTGACGGAACATCTCCGTCCAACACCCGCGCAATCTCGTTGACCATTTCCTGGGTGATGACGCCCTCTTCCACGGCCTGCTGCAGCTTCCCGGTAATCTCTTCCGCACCATCGCCCGTAAAGGTCTTGAAGTCGTGCCACGTGAAGAGTTCCGTCCTCCCGCCGCCCAACGATTGCAGAATCTGGTCGGCGAACGTTTGGGAGATCACTCCCTCCTCCACGGCCTGCCCCAGCGCTCCGGCTACCCCATCTGCTCCTGCCGTAAAGGTCCAGATCTGCGGAGAGATCAAAATCTGGCCGCCTGAAGAACGGCCGTCGGACGAGAGCAGAATCCGGTCCGCTCCTCCTTGGGTGATGAAGCCCTCCGCCACAGCCTGTTGCAACGCCGTGGCGAGCCCATCTGCTTCGAAGGAGTAGAGCCACGCACTTGACGGAACATCTCCGTCCAACACTCCCTCAATCTCGTCGACCATTTCCTGGGTGATGGCGCCCTCTCCCTCAGCCTGCCGCAGCTTCCCGATAATCTCTTCCACACCATCGCCCGTAAAGGTCTTGAAGTCGTGCGACGTCAAAAGCACCTCTTTGATTTGCGACTGTGCGAAGAGAGCGGTCGCTCCCACTACGCTCGTCAACAGCACTGCGACCAATGCAATCCCGATTCGGTTTTTCATTTTGTCTTCCTTTCCTTCTTTGTGTTCTTTAAATGCGGCTCCCAGGAGATCGAAGATCATCTGCATCCAGACAAGCGCTCCATGAAAACCGCCTCCGTCACGACGCATTCGATCCCGAAACAACTGGACCATGAGCTCCCCGTATTCCCGCCGATGTTCCTTCGGATAGACGAAGAGCAGCCAGCGATACACCCTCTCGGAGAGCATGTCAGGTGCCCGGCCTCCGCACGGCTATCACCTGTCTCGCCCTCGCGGTACGAGCGAGCTGTTCCATTCGGCTGATCTCGGCTTCGAGCACACGCCCTCCCAGCCCGGTGATCCGGTAGTACCGGCGGCGTTCATCGTCAAGTTCAGGGTCCGGCCGTTCGTCACTCTCCTCGACCAGCCCGGCCTTCAGCATCTTCTTGACGGCCCCGTACAGCGTGCCCGGGCCCATGGTGACCGCCCCTTCGGTCAAGACCTCAACCTCCTGCATGATCGCGTAGCCATGCTTGTCTCCGGTGGCCAGAGCCATCAGGATGTGAAGATGCGCGACCGGGAGAGGAAGCAGGTCTGGAAGGCTTTCATTCGTCAATGTTCAACTCCCTCCTTTCAAGAGACTCTCTAATCACATTCAGAATCGATCTAACTATATCGTGTCACAGTATATCGTATTACGATATATACGTCAACCACCGGCAACACGCGGTGATATAATTCCGCCGACTACGGAATCCACAATCACCGGAACCACGCGTGCCCGACTCCTTGACCGACACGACCACCATCGATTTCGCCGTGAGCCTCATAGAGGCCGAGCCGTGGACGCCAACACCTCTGCTGCAGGCCCATGCCATCGGCCGCCGTCTCGATGCCGATGTCTGGCTCAAGCGGGAGGACTGCACCCCGATAGGCTCGTTCAAGCTGCGGGGTGCTATCACGACTGCTGGCGCTCTCGCATCGGACGTGCCGCAAGCGGGAGTCTACGTCGCGTCGGCGGGGAACTACGGACTGGCAATCGTTTACGCCTGCTCGCGGTACGGCATCCCGGTGACCGTCATTGCTCCCGAAGGGGCGACCGCGTCCAAACTGGAGAGGCTTCGACTCCTGGGCGGGACGGTGGAGACTTACGGCGCCGATTTCGACGTGGCGAAGGGGTATGCGAAGGAGAAGGCCGGTGAGGTCGGTGGAGTCTTCTGGGAGGACGGCGTCATCGAAGAGATGGCGACGGGCGCGGGCACCATCGCCACGGAACTGCTGAGGGATCCGGAGTCTTGGGACATGGTCGTCGTGCCGCTTGGAAACGGGTCGCTCATCAAGGGCATCGCCCAGGAGATGAAGCGATGCAGTCCGAGTACAAAGACTATCGGGGTCGTGCCGGATGGAGCGCCCTCGATGGCGCAGGCGCTCCGCGGGCAGGCATGGGACGAGTCGGCCCCCGTCGACACGCTTGCCGACGGGCTGGCCGTCCGCGTTCCGATACCCCAGATCGTGGAGGAGCTTACCGGTCTCGTCGATGACGTGTGGACGGT
>JAPPDQ010000552.1:0-1452 GCA_028875495.1 Chloroflexota bacterium | reverse complement strand
ACTGCCTGCCGTGAAGAGCCTGATGGAGCTCGAGCAGGTGCTGGCGGAGCCTTCCGCCGCGACGCCGATAGCCGCCATGACCGCCCACCGGGATGAGATTCGGGGCAAGCGGGTTGCCGCAATCGTCACCGGCGCGCATCTGAGCATTTCCCTCCTCACAGAGCTTACAACTACAAAGGGGCTGCTATGAACCCGGAAGATGTACGGACGGTGGGGATCGTTGGGGCAGGACTGATGGGCCACAGCATCGCGCAGGAGTTTGCCGTCGCAGGGTGCCAGGTTGCGCTGAACGACGTGAGCGAGGAGCGCCTGGGACATGCACGGGAACGCATCCGGCAGAACCTCGAAATGCTGGGAAGGTCACAGGAAGTTGACGAAGTCGAGTCCCGCATGACGTTCACCGGCGATCTACGGACGGCAGTCGAAGGCGCGGACCTTGTCGTCGAGGCGGTCACCGAGGATCTCGAAATAAAGCGGGCGCTGTTCGCCGAGTTGGAGAGCATCTGCAGGGAGGATGCCATCCTCGCCAGCAACACGTCGACGTTCATGCCCTCTCAGCTTGCGGAGGCCACGAAGAACCCTGGACGGGTGCTCGTTACGCACTACTTCAATCCGCCGCACGTCGTACCGCTGGTCGAGGTGGTCGGAGGACGCGACACCTCGCCCGAAACCATCGAAACTGTGCGCGACCTTCTTATTTCGCAGGGCAAGAAGCCGGTCGTGCTGGGGACCGAGGCGTTGGGATTCATCGCCAACAGGCTGCAAGCCGCTCTCCTGCGGGAGTGCTTCGCGCTCGTGGAAAACGGCGTCGCGCGACCGGAGGACATCGACACCGTGGTCACGACCAGCCTCGGTCGCAGGCTGGGAGTGGCCGGGCCGTTCGAGGTGTTCGACGCGGCGGGAGCGGATGTCTGGCACGCGATCTTCGAAGGGCTGGTGCACGATATCGAGTCGTCCACCGAGGTTCCAATCGGGATTGCACGAATGGTCGAGCGCGGCGACTTCGGCCTCAAGACCGGACGTGGCGTCTACGAGTGGACCCCGGAGTCGTCCGCAGAACTACGCAGACGGATCGCTCGCGCCGTCGAAGAGATTGGGCGCTGGAACGATGGCGAATAGCCAGTCCCCCGCAGTCGGCATCATTGCGAACCCGGCTGCCGGCAAGGACATCCGGCGACTCGTAGCCCATGGACGGTTCGTCACCAACCAGGAGAAGGTGAACATCCTTCGCCGCGTGCTTGCCGGCATAGAGTCGGTCGGTGTCCGTCGCGTCGTCTTCATGCCCGACATGAGCGGACTCGGGCACGGCAGCCTTGACGGAAGCACCGAGGGCTTGTGCGTCGAGTTTGTAGACATTCTCGTCACGAACAAGGAAATCGACTCCACCCGCGCTGCGGAGGCGATGCAAGACGAGGGTTGGACTGCCTAGTTACCCTGGGAGGCGACGGGACG
>JAPPDQ010000540.1 GCA_028875495.1 Chloroflexota bacterium | reverse complement strand
CGAGACGGGTGCCCTCATCACCAAGCCCTTCCTTGTCGAAGGCGACAACCTGTCCATCAACGTTGCCGCTCGCGGTGGTTCCGTCGCCGTTGCCGTCCTCGACGAGCACGGCATACAGTACGAGGGCTTCTCCCGCTCCGACTGCGTCCTGTTCGACGGGGACTCGGTCGACCACCGCGTCACTTGGCGCACCAAGACATCCCTCGACGAACTGCGAGGCCGTGCCGTAAGGCTCAAATTCTACCTGCGCAACGCCGAGTTGTATTCTTTCACGGTACGTTGAAGGTGCCGGATGTGAAGGGATTCGTCTACATTCCCCTCACCGAGGAGAGGAGGTTCCTCGTCTTCGCCATGAACGCCGAGTCGGGGAAACTCACCTTAAGGCACGACCTCGACCTCCCTGCGCAGCCATGGCAACTCTGCATCTCCCCCGACCAACGATTCCTCTATCAGCAGATCCGGGACGATGGCTACAGCGGCGTCCTCAGTTTCAAAATCGACTTTATGACCGGCGGCGTGTCCCAAATCGGAGAGGTCGAGCTGGAGTCTGACGCCTGCTACGTCTCCACCGACAAGACGGGGCGCTACCTCTTCGCCGCATACCTCTTCCCCGGCATGGTGACCGTCCACCGCATCGGCCCCGACGGCGTAGCGCGCGGTCCTGCCGTCGACAGGCAGTTGACCGAACTCTACGCCCACTACATCACCACCGATAACACCAACCGCTTCGTCCACGTCCCTCACGTTACTCCCACCGACGCCATCTATCGCTTCCGGTTCGACGAGACTTCCGGCAGACTGACTCCTTGCGATCCTCCAAAACTCGACACGCCAGCCGGACACGGCCCCCGCCACCTCGTCTACCACCCCACCCTCGACATCGTGTACGCCAATGCCGAGCAGGCGTCCCACGTCACCGTCTACCGTCTCGACCCGACCGACGGCGCTCTCGAGCCTATTCAGTCCCTCTCCACCCTTCCCGAAGAAGGATTCGATGGGATCAATAGCACCGCCACCGTCCGAGTCCACCCGTCAGGGAAGGCCGTATACGTCTCCAATCGCGGCCACGACAGCGTCGCTGCCTTCACCGCCGACCCAATAACAGGCCTACTCACGCCCGCAGGTCACTCCCCTACGAAGGAATGCCCACGAGCATTCGGCCTCGACCCCGACGGCCGCTTCCTCTACGCCGGCAGCGACCACTCAGGCCGTGTCACCTCGCATAGAATCGACTCCGAGGGCTTGCTACACTCCCTCGACGTCTACCAACTCGGCATGTGGCCCTCATGGGTACTTCCCGTCAACTTCAATAGACGTCCCAGAGGCGGGGAAAGGTTTGAAACTCATCCCGACTCCCACCTCGAAGTAACTGTTCAAACTTCATGAGAACAACACCCGATTCGCACAGTCGCCTTCATTCCCGCGTAGGCGGGAATCCACAGGGCTGGGGGTGTCCTCTCACCAACTCTGAACACGTATACCCCGAAAACCCGACTTGACACCTAAGAACACATGTCCTATCATACACCCAAGCGGTACGTCCCGCTCAACTCATCACAGAGGAAATGTGGCAAAATGTTGCAGAATGTGGCAAAAAATCAAACCGAGCTTTCCGACAGACAACTGCTCGCTCTCCCATACTTGACCGCCTCGCGAACGTTCACCGAAGCCGCCGAGAACGCGGGAGTGTCACGCGAAACCGTCCGGCGCTGGATGAACGATCCCGCCTTCCGACAAGAATACGAGCGGCAGCGGGACGAGGCATTCGCACTCGCTGCCGCCGAGATCAAAGCGCTCATGCTCAAGGCCGCCGTCGTCTTCGCCGAACGCCTTGAATCCGACGATCCCGAAGAACGCGCACGCGCCTCCCGAGACGTGATGACCTACGGCGCAAAAATTGTCGACATCAAGCTCAAGACATCCGACGCCGAAGAGAATCGGAAGATCGCCGACCGTCTAAAGCGCATCATGGCTGAGATGGACGAGGAAGAAGAGATGAGAAACCATCCGCCCAGCCGCTCTCCCCGGACCCGCCGGCCACCACGAATCCGACGACCATGAACATCTCAGAATTCACCGTCAACTCGCAAGGCGAGGAGGTCACTTGCTGGCTCGTCTCTCCCGACCCTTCAAAGGTTCGCCATGATGCATCTTTGCTCCTCAACATCAGCGCCACGCGATACTACGCCATCCACGACCCCAGCCAAAATCATCCCACCCAACCATTCCTCGACGCGGGCCACCACGTCCTCACCTTCGATCTCCCCCACCACGGAGACCGCATCGTCAAGGACTCCATTGAAGAAACGCCCCCCGGTGCGGCGAACGGCAATATCCGAGCCATGAGCAAAGCTTTCACTGCCGGAAACGACCCCTTCGAGCAGTTCGTGTCCGACGGCATGGCTGCCATCGACGCCTGTCTTGAAAGAGGGGTAGCCGTCAACGGCAAGATCGTCGGCTACGGCGTTTCCCGTGCCGCATACTGCCTCCTGCGACTCGCCGCCGCCGACCAGCGCGTATCCGCCGTCGCCGGCCCATCCCCCGTAACAGACTGGGCCGTTCTTCCTGAGTTCGCCGATCATGCCGACCCCCAACGCACTGCCGATCTCCACATCGAGAACTGGGCCGACCGGCTGGCGGATAAGGCAATCTACCTCTGCATCGGAAGCCAGGACGACGTCGTTCGCACCGAGTCCTGCGTTCGTTTCGCCATGAAGCTATTCGAGGTGCAACGCAGTATCCTCCCCGAGGGCACTCTGCTCAACCACCTCCATGTCGTCAACACGCCGTCCCACTCCCCCGGCCAATACTGGCGACTCGACGCCACGCGATTCCTGCTCGAATTCTGTAGCAGAGAATAGTTGCACGGCGTTCTCAAACACCCCTAGATGGCCATCGAAATATCGTCATTCCCGTGAAAACAGGAATCCAAAATCCCCACTCTATGATCCCTGTAGTCAACTCTCTCAATAAGAACTTGCTGCCTGATACCCCGCATCTACTCTTCAAAACATATGGCGGGAAACCAAAAGGTAGACTATTATGTTTCCAATACATAGGCGAGACCTCTGTGCCCCCTCCCTGAAAGGGTGCTTACATAAGCTCTTCACCGTGAAAGGACAAACCACATGCTAAGATTCGTCGAGGAAATTATCCTACTGTTACTCCGCGATGAAGATGGAAGATTCGTCCGTGTGCCCAGCTGGTCATTCGACTACGCAATCGCAGGCGGGGTGCTCATGGATCTCGCTATGGAGGACCGCATCGACACCGACTTGGAGAACCTCGTTCTGGTCGATGATACTCCCCTTGGAGACGACCTCCTCGACCCTACATTGGCTGATATAGCCGCCGGCGAACAACGGGACGCCCGTTACTGGGTGGAGCGCACCGCCGAACGTGCCTATACGATTCGTGAACAAGCCCTCGTCCGGCTCGTGGAACGAGGGATTCTGGAACGCGAAGACGACCGCTTCCTATGGGTGTTCCGTTCAAGAAGATATCCCGCCATCGACGGCAAGGCCGAGCGCGAGGTCAAGCTCCGCATCATGGCGGTACTCTTCAGCGACGAGATCCCCGACCCCCGCGACATCGTAATCATCTGCCTCGCCGACGCCTGCGGTATCTTCAACCAGTTGCTGTCCAGGCAGGAGCTGAGCAGGGCCACCGAACGTATTGGGCAAGTGC
>JAPPDQ010000348.1 GCA_028875495.1 Chloroflexota bacterium | reverse complement strand
CTTGGGACACTGCGGTGCGGGCTGCAAGAATCGGGGGGGCATCAGGAATCGTCGGAACTTGTGCAGCACTCGATCCGTCTCTGTGGTTTCTTGGCAAGTACGGATGCAGTCACTGCGAGAAGATCGGGCAACGAGAGCCCGTCAGCCGGGCATGTGAGAATTATCGGTTTTCTCTCTCGCCGACCTGCTGAGTTGTCGGCCTCACGACTCCACGCGATAATTCACACCGCCAGCCGTAGTCAAGTTGTCGGTGTGCCCTCTGGCGCTCGGGAACGTGGAAACCCGGGCGGTGCCCTGCAGCGGGTTCCCAGCGGTGACGAGCGGGCTTGGCCGCAGCGGTTCCTCTGCCCGGCGTGGAAAGGGTGATTACAGGGGTGACGGACGACTAGGCCGCGCATCTAGCTGCCGAGCGTCGAACCCGGAGGCCGATCCTATCCGTTGATCCGCCGCTCGCATCGAATTGACCCCAAACGTCAGGGGTCTCCGGGCTTGTCAACGCTCATCTTGCTTTCGGCATCCCGTAGCATGCCGTAGATGTAGCCGTGTCCAAGACCGGTGCGCCGTGCGATCTGCACAACCGAAGCACCATGGCGACGCAACGCGACTACGACTGAGCATGCGTCCCAATACCGAGCCAGCACAGCGTTGACACCGGACGCAGCAAGATCCCCTGCCTCCTCTTCGTGCACGGACCCATCCATGTGCTCGACCCCGATAACCGCGCGAGATAGTCGCCCCAAGTGATCCGGATTGAACAGGGCATCGCGCCGCGGTCCCGGGTATTCACCGCCCAACGACTCGTTGTAGCCGTGAGGCATCATGGTCCGCCGCGCTAGGATCTCGCGGCGTTCGACTGCGCAGGCCGTGTACACGTCGAGGCCGGAATGTAAGATTTCGACCACAGGATTACCGAACTGCGCAAACGGCAGTCGCCGTGCCTTTTGGTGCTCGTTGACTCGGTGGTCAACGTCCTGCGATAGGCCAATGTATTGCAAACCACCATGCTTCCTCCAGCACAGCAGGTAGACCGAAAAATCGCAGCTCGTAGCCGTCATCGAATCATCTCAGGCAACGGGCGTTCTGTGATTGGTGAAACCTTGATATAGGCAGTTCCGTAACGTGGTACGCCGCGAGAGCCTAGGCCAGGAAAACGCGGACCACAGCCTGAACCGGTTGAGGGTCTTTCCCGACCCCAAGACCAGCCTGCTCCGCTACGAACCCTTGATGCCCTGCGTATGGCGTCCTGCACATATCTGGACGACCACGGCCAGATATCCTGAGGAATAGGCATTGGGTCGACGTCCTTGGGCCGTCCGCTTCCACACTGGCCAGCCACGTGAGCAGCCGGTCTATCACCTCTCCGGCATCAGAAAGAGCTCCAAAGCAGCAACCCTCACCTGTCGCGCCTGCAAAACCAAAGCTCTAGCTGCTGAGTCTCTGTCATGGCCCAGGAGTGCGTCCTGTAACTCTCTTGCGGACAGATATGTCTCCCGCGTAGCCGCTGGAATGTACTCCATCACATATTCCATTCTGCTCATGCCGGGCGGCGGTGGCGACATCATGAGTTGATCTTCAACGATTTCCGCTGCTTGCCAAGCCTCCTGGTCTGCTTCCACTAGCCCGTTGGCGGCCTCCTCAATGGCTGTCACCGATTCGTTCATGTGCATGAGAGTGCTATCAAAAGCGGCAAGCAGACCAGGTTGGATCGCCGATCTCGATTCTCTCATTTGCCTGTGCAACGATTCAATCTGCGCCGCTTCGTAATAGAGACTGTCGGCTAGCGTCTCTGGTTGCTCAACGGATTGTTCAACGGAGCATCCTGTCAGCGCCGGAGAGAATAGCACTAAGAGTTTGACGGCGACTTGGCCCCACCTGCCATTCGATCCGCCCGGCCTTGGGGCTGCCACGCTAGGCGCTCAGGGAAGTCTCTTACAGGGTGCAGCCATTCCGTTCCCTCCAACGGGGGGCTCTTCTCGCTGTTGCAACCAAAGGTACACCCGTTGGCCAGTCGGAGACAGAGCAATGATCTGCGCTGGGGTCGGCACCGCCGGCCAAGCGGCTAGCAGCCTCGGGAGCGGGGCACAAGTAGCACGGTGTCGAGAATGGGCCGATTACCGGGGACACCGAGCCACCGAAGTGATCACAGACGACGGCATGTCTGGCAATCGCTTCGACATCACGCCAGAGAGCCGGTGCACCACACGGCGATCTTGCCGACCGCTGACCCGCTCAGCGGGGAGGTCACGGTCGACCCCAGGGCCGATCCAGGCGATCAGCTTCCGGGGGCCAGTCTTGTCGTTCGAGAACCGGGATGCTCTCCCCTCGGGCGCGACAACCGGTCCAGCCGAAGGCCTCCAGCGTCTTCTCTCGTCCCCTGAGATGGGCGATCAACGCAGCCGGTCGTCGAAAGGCGCGCTACGCACGAGGGCTCGTTCCTCACTGCCACGCGTGTTCACTTCAGGGTGAAATCGGTAGGCGCGCTCCGCGCCGAGTCAAGCCACGCCCGCGAGTCGATGTCCGGAGTGGTCTAGCCTGATCCCGGATGGGGGTCGACCCCCGGCAACGGCCCGCCGTCGAGTTCCGTGACTGGCAGCACTGGTCAAGACACTCCTTCCGGGCGACGTTTCGAGCAGGCAGATCGTGCAGTCCGTCATCGGAGGAATCGAATGATGGCACGCACGAAACGAGACCGACGCAGCTACAGCGTCGGCGAGTGGGGCCAGAACCGGGTGAGGGTGTTCCCTGACCCGAAGACCGGTCTCCACCAGATAGAGTGGCGGGATAACGGGCGCAGGCGGAGCCGGTCGCTGAGCGTTACACCGTGGCAGCGGGGGTTCACGCCCTCCGCACCAACCCCGGAGTTGTACTGCGATGATCGAATCCGGCCAAACGCCGGCCCGTTACAGAGTGGGACTGTTTGCGTGTGCGGTGTTGGGACTCTCGACCCTGTCCTTTCTCGGACCATTGGACAAGCTTGCCCACGTCCACGCCGAGGAAGCGACAACCCAGGCCCTCGGTGCCTATGCGACGGTCAGAGCCCTGAATATGGGGGTCTCGGTACTGCAAACTTCAGAGCTGAATGCAGTAATTGGGGGCGTCCAGATTGGACAGTTGCTCGATCCCATAAACGACGCCGCAGAACGGGCGTCCACCGCACTTGCGTGGTCAATCGGATCCTTGTTCGTGCAGAGAATTCTCCTCGACTTCGCGTCCAGCTCCCTTGTCAAATGGGTATTCGTGGCATCCGGATTGCTGGCACTTCTCGCCCTTCTCCCCCTGGCGTCCATCTTGGGCGTCTCGGGGGCCGTGCTGGACAGCGTTCGGAGAGCATCGGTCAGATGCTTTGCCATCGCGGGAATGCTCCGGTTCTTTGTGCCTGTTTTTGTCGCAAGCAGCCACTTGGCCAGCCAGGCGTTGCTCCAGGAGAAGCTGAACGAGGATCAGAATGCTGTGTCCGAAATGAGCGGATCATTCGAAATCTTGAACGGATCAGGTTCGGTCAACGGTGAAACACTGGCTCAAGAGCTGCGTGACCAGATCGCTGGTCTTCGAGAAGACAGAGCGGATATTGAGGGGCAACTCGGACAGGTTAATGAAGACTTCGACAAGCTTTCGTTTACATGTCGACGAGTGCGTTTGGGGTGTCCCTCCGAGGCCGACTCCCTGCGCCAAGAGAGGGACCGCCTCGATGATGA
>JAPPDQ010000063.1 GCA_028875495.1 Chloroflexota bacterium | reverse complement strand
CAATCACCCGGATGGTCGGTGCTTCGCGGGCTGGATCGTGACCAAGATGGCGGTACACGTCCTTGCGATGCCCCAAATACAGCAATATGACGACACAACGACGCTGTTCTCTATCCATCTTGTAGATCAGCCGGTGATCACCCAACCGATACCGGTAGAGATCCCGCCATCGTTGCAGTTTTTTGATGTTGGGGCCGTTGAGCGGGTGGGTTCTGAGGTGTGGATAGACCCTGCGAAGCTTGTTTGCAACCGACTTGGGTAGCCTCGGGAGGTCGTGCACGAAGCCCTCCGAGAACTGGACCTCACACCTTCCGGTCACTAAACCAATCCCGACGTAGACTTGCTATTGCTACGTCTCGATGGTTTGCTTGCCGCCATCCTCACTTCCCCCAGACCGAGATCCGCTTCCCATCGTGCGTGTGTTCCTCTCGCAAGATACGCTCCTTCCAATTTCTGCGCTCGCGGATGTCGAAGACGACCAAGTGCCCCATGTAGGCTGAGGGCTGTTCCAGCCCATGGGCGTAGAGATCCCTCATTCCCCACCTCTTAGGTTCGTGTGGACGAGCCAGCCGGTTACAAACGCTACGGCCAGATGGACGATGACCCGGCTCGAATCCACGCTCTGTTGGAATACCACTGGGCTATCGTTGGTCGACATCCGCAGAAGCGACCTCACATCCCGTGACAAACTGGGTGGCAATATAGTCTAGCATGATAATGGGGGTCCTTCTCGACATTCTCATCTCCTTGGATGTCGGGTAACGGCGGGCACTCTCAGATCCGGAGGTCTGCAGCTTCCGGTCTGGATGCGAAAGATTGGGTTGGTACTACTTCTTTTGGCCGATAGTTGCGAGCATAATCCTAGATCCTGTCGTCGGTCGCTGGGGATATCCCATTTCGGTCGGACCGTTCGCACTCGTCTCTCGGATACATATCGCCGGCGAACGTCCAACAGCTCCACTATGTGGTCCGAAAAGGTCTCGCGGGGAGGAAGTGCAGCCGTCCGTCGGCCATCACTCCTGCCACGCCCCCGACCCCTTGCCTTGAAGCTCTACGGCCAAAGTCCTCGACGAGACCGCCGTCCGCGTCGACTCGGATTAGAGCTAGCTCCGGGTATACACTGTGCCCAACAACCACTCGACGATCTGCCAAGCGTCGGTCGACGCGTGGTAGATTTCCGTGGAATCCTCCTCCAAGGCCAGCAGCCATGCCTCTACATAGGCCGAACCGTTCTCCGGGCTGAATCCGATGCCGAGCCTGTCACCGAGCATCAGCGAACCAATCTCGGCCACGAGCTCTTCCCTAGCATATTCCGGACTTCCGAAGCCTTCCGTCAACCCGATCTGGAGAATCTTCCGGTCCATCCGGCCCGGATGTCCCGTGGAGTGGATCAGTTCATGGCAAAGGGTTTGATGGTACCGCAGTGCCGACGGAAACTGATCCTTTGGGGGAATCACGATCTCGTCACGCTCCAGATTGTAGTATGACCTGTCACCCGGTAGGACCTTAAGCGTGACTCCGAGATCCTCTACGATCCCCTCCAAGTCGGAAGCCGACTGCCAATCGCGAGCCGGCAGTCTTTCCGGAAGGAGGGGCAAAGACAGGCCGTCGCATTGCTCGGCATTGAACACCTCCCAGCTCCGGAAGCCCCTGTCGGAGTTCCAGTGGAAGATTGGAGTGGGAGATTGTCCCGGGCGAACGCGCCCTCCGTACCGGCGCACCCGACGCCGCGTTAGCCACCGCGGATCACTGTATCCCTCGGCGAGCAGGCGCACACGATTCGCCCCTCGGTATGGCTTTCCGGTCGCAACCGACACCGGAGTGAGATCTTGGCCGGGTACCCAAGGCCTTTGCCAAGGAGCCGTTCCGGACTTGATCTGATCGATAACTCGGGACGCGAACTCCAGGCAGTATTCGCTGAATTCCATCCCGGAATCCACGTTCGACAGCGTCCCGACGGGGTCGCTGCCATCCTGCCCGTCGCTCATGCCTCCGCCTGCAGCCCCAAAACGATCTCGAGCCGGTTCTCTATTTGCCCCGCCAGCCACACCGTTCTCTGGAGGCTTCGGATTCGCCTCCACAGACTTCGGGGGTGTAGGCGGGTCGGAATCGTCGTCATCGCCACCCACGGTCGTCAGGGGCGGTTTGCGGGGAGGCGTCCGCCCGCCAGCCTCCGCTCGACGTCCAGAGCGCTCGGGACGTGGGCCGCCGAGTTCCCCAGCCTGTGGTCTCTCAGACGGTCGATCAGGACTCCGGCGGGCAAGTCGCTCACGACGCCAAACGGAAACAGCCAAGACGAGCACTGCGGCAACGATGATCAACCACAACCGCGCAATAACGGCAAACACCGCGCCCACCAGCCATCCGACAGCGGCAATGACTGCGCTTACGAATGATACTACAGTCAACAAGATAGCCAACCAGATCAGAATTCGGATCATTTGGCCTCTCTCACCCCGTAATCTGCGACCTGTGTCGATCCTCCGGCGAATCAGTTGGCGGAGCCATTCGGACGTGGTCTTGTACGTGTGGTGAGTGGTAGCGCTGATCAGGTTCTGCCGCCTACCTTACATTGTTGGCAAGTTGCCGCAGTCGCAGATCCAGCGCACGCTCACTGATGTAGCTTCGGTTGACCGCATCATCGAGATTCGGGCCACCGAGAAGTTCACCCCAGATCCCCCTTCATGCGGATATAGGAGAGCACTCAGGTTCGTTGGCAACGGTCGACAGAACCGAGTTCAGGTGCTCGGACTGATTCCTCTGCAGATACTTGCTATACGTCCTCACGATCGACGAAGCCTTGTGGCCCTCCCGGATGCTGCCGAAAACGCACATCAGGGTCGTGCCAAGTGACACCCACGTAACTGCACGGCTCCCCCTGCCGATATTCCGGGTTCCCTTTCCAGAACTTCTGCAGTTCGAACACGGCATTGGTCAAGGCGAATCACCTAGAGGTTCTTGTCCGACTTCTTTGACTGCTTGTCGTTGTCAAGTACGAGGGCACTGCTCCCGTTTCGAGGGTTTCCTATGGCGGTAGCGGAGGGTGTTCCCAGAAACATCCGACCCGCACACAGGAGGATACCGGAGCATCGCCGCCTCCCGCCAGCAGTCTGGATCATTCAACCGGCAACGGCTTGCCGCCCGCAGGCGTCCCATCGGGAAGCACGGGATCCCCCGAGACCGACCGTCATGCGATCCGGCCCCCGATCCCGCCGGAACCCCCGCCGCAGCGCGCTGGTATCAAGCTGCCGTCGGGCCTGCCTCTCCTGGGCCGGAGGCCAGTCGCACAGTGCGCTACACGACCTACACCCGGTTCGCCGGCGGCCTTCTCGACGCGCTCAATCTGGAAGCGCTCCTCGAGCGACTCACCGACTTCCTCCTGGACGGCGGCTTCGCCGGCGGTCCCCACTATCATCCCTACTGGGGATGGTCCGGCACCGAGGACACCTCGTCCCTCGAAGCGCTGAAGCAGGCGCTCCTCCGCGCCCTCGTCGAGAGCGGGGAGCTGACCCCCGAGATAGTCAGGGAGCTCCGGGGCGAAGGGGAGGGAGACGAGGAGCTCAGGAAGAGGATCGCCGCCCTGCTTGACGATCTGGTGGAGCGCATGGTCGCCGAGGGCTACCTCTCGGTCGGGGACGGCGGCGGCATGCTCGGGGCGGCAGGCGACCCGGAGGGGAGAGGCGGGGAGGTGGACGAAGCC
>JAPPDQ010000359.1 GCA_028875495.1 Chloroflexota bacterium | reverse complement strand
TTCCGAAGATGGTGTCGACGCCGTGGGCCACCATCGTCTCCACGAACGCCTCGCTAGGGGTCATGCGTGTCATCTCTGAGTTCCTCCCACCGAGAGTCCTGACGCCCGGCACACCTCGGGCCAGCCCGTTAGAGCCTATAACAGATCCTGTAGACAACGCTCGGCGCAAGTCGAACAACCGTCAACCTACATCGCAAGGTCCGATCGACTGGCCGTCGGCCCGATCGGAAACGGATGCGACTGCGTTCCCCCTAAGCGGCGGTGAAATCCCACACGCTGCCCCTTGTCGCGATGACAGCCCTTCTCTAGGATGCACGAGGTCCACGCGGGCGGCGAAGGGGACAACCGAATGCTCTCAGAATGGTCCGTGCTATCTGGTATTGCCGGAGCTGTCATCGGCTTTATCGTCAGGAAGGCTTGGGATTGGTTCGAGAAACGGGCAGAGGCAGACACTCCAGAGAACGACAAATGGGAGCTCTACACGCTCCTTACGTATTGCGACGAATACGGCCCGGTTGCGACTCGACGACTCTCAATCAAACGACTGAATGAACTGTGTATCGCTTCAATAAACTCGCACAGGGCCAGCAACAACTACCTTCCACGTCTGACAATGAAACAGTTTCGAGTAGACATCGTCCACAATCTAGATCGTGCAGAGCTTCTCGCGATTGCGCCACGTCCGTCTCTCTATGACAAACTCCTCTTGCTGCGGTCTGCGGATAGATACTCTCTAACCCCTGAAGGAACCAATGAAATCCGACCGGCTAGTGGACAAAAGAAACTAGATTCTAGTGCCCCCGAATTCATGTTGCTCAAGACTCTTGAGCGCAGTAGCAGGTCGCTACGAGAAATGTATAAGGCGCTTGACAAATTCAAACACCTAGCTATGAGCGAATTTAGATCAGAGATGGTATCTCGTCTAGAGCGCGACGGTCTTGTCGAGAGGACGGTTCATTCCTCGTTTATTGACAGTCTTGTCAGGCGAGCTTTCCGAAATCGAGTTCTATACAAGCTGACGAGCAAGGGACGGGATGCCAGTCGCGACATCTTTGAGGAACGAAGAGAGTTTCTCTACGGGAAACTCAATAGGCGTCTTCCAGGGAGCAACCAGAATGCTGAGCGAATCGTTCGCGTAGATATTCACCAAAGGGACCGGATGCGTCGACAGTTCTGGGATGACATGAACGACAAGATATTGGAGAAGGAAGAGGAACTCGAACAGTTGAAGGGGGTACTTCACCAATCGGGAGGAGACGAGAGTGGTCCCGAGGACGACAATAGTGCCGACACAGTCCAGAGGCTAACGGGAGATGTGCGAGCAGTTGAGCATCAGTTGGAGCAACTAACTGTAGAGCGCAATGAATTCGTGTCATTCTACGAGACGTGTGAAGATTGGGTAATCAAGGCGTACCTCGACCGGAAACAGGATGACACTGCGGCCAATAAGGATGCCAGCACAGTTGAGTATAAGACGAGCAATGTCATCCACGAGTTGAAGGGTAAGCGGCGAGGGACAACCGTGGTAGCACACGGATTCTTCGAAGAAGCGTCAGAAGAGGGGCCTCGGCCTCGCTTTGTTGTAATCGAGGGTTCTAGCGCTCTTGTGGAGGAGGCCCCTTCCATTAGCGACACCTATCACCAGCTTAGAGATAGGCTTGTTTATGAAGGTGTTCTTGAGGTAGAAGATCCGAGAAGCAAGAAGTACACGTTCAGGAGTGACTATGTGTTCAGTTCATCGTCACAAGCTTCGTCAGTCGTCTTGGGGCGCGTTAGCAGTGGTCCCAGAGAGTGGCGCGAAGTCTCAGCCGAAGACGCCACCCAAGACACCAGCATAGTTGAGGATTCGGAACGCCTTATCGTCTATGTCTTGACGGGCAAGCGACGCGATATCGATGTCGATGTGAATGCTGAGGGGTATTTTGATGAATCGTCTGGCTTTGTTGTGATTGCGGGTTCTCACGCCTTTGTGGATGAGGTACCGTCGATTAGTGCTGTCTATCAGCAGCTCAGAGCTAGGCTTGTGGCTGAAGGTGTTCTAGCAATTGAACCAGGCACCAATAGGTACGTTTTTGCCAACGAACACAGGTTTAGTTCATCATCACAAGCCTCGTCTGTTGTCTTGGGACGTGTTAGTAGCGGACCGAGAGAGTGGAGACACAAGAACAATCCCAGTCAGAGGCTCGGAGACGCGGCGCCGTAGCATGTGCACACCTGCTAGATGCTAGGACCGCAGCGAACCGAACGGCGTAGGCACAGGCTGTTTGACACGACGACAGGGATGAGAAACCCATAACGGCCACGGCGACATTGGACTGAGGTTGCCGGTGGCGGCCAGGGGGACGGCGGCCGCGTGGTCGGCAAACGCCCAGAATCTGAGTCCGCCCCATCAGCCGCCTGACCGTCGTGTCTGTGCGGCCTGGATGTCGGCCGGCCATTGGCTCTTGATGTAGGCCAGAACCGCCCAGATCTCCCCGTCGTCGAGCTTGTCGGAGAATCCGACCATGTCGCTCTTGTAGCCGCCCCCGACGACGGCCTCCGTGCCCCGCTTGGTGATCTCGAACAGCTGAGCGTCGCTGTGATGCCACGTATGGCCCGTCTCATCGTGGGGAGGAGCGGGAAGGGCTCCATCGGCCTTCCTCACCCGCCAATTCGCCTGCCCCTCAAGATTGTCGCCGTGACACGATGCGCAGTGTTCCCCGTAGATCTCCGACCCTCGGGCGACCAACTCCGTACTTGCGGCATCCGCCTCTCCCGGATTGGACGGCACTCCCGATTCGTCCAACGCCGAGCACCCCACGACGAACGCAACCACGACCGCCAGCGCCGCCGCAACCGTGGACGTCCGACAGGCTCGCCGTCCCGTCACCCCGCCGGCCACATCCGCTGCTCGGTCTGAGACGGTGTCCCGCTACGCGCGGAGCGACCGGAACCGGCGGAGGCGCAGGCTGTTGCTCACCACGAACAGCGACGAGAGGCCCATGGCGGCCGCAGCGGCCATGGGGCTGAGGATTCCGGTGGCAGCCAGGGGGATGGCAGCCACGTTGTAGGCGAAGGCCCAGAACAGGTTGACCTTGATGGTGGCCAAGGTGCGGCGCGACAGCGCTATGGCCTCGGGGACGGCCCGCAGGTCGCCACCGACGACCGTCAGGTCGGAGGCCTCCATCGCCACGTCCGTTCCGGTGCCGACCGCGATACCGAGATCGGCCTGGGCCAGCGCGGGGGCATCGTTTATCCCGTCCCCCACCATCGCCACCCGCTTGCCGGCTTCCTGGAGGCGCACCACCGCCTCGGCCTTGTCGGCGGGCAACACCTCGGCCGTCACGTCGTCAACCCCGACGGCCTCGCCCACCCAGGCAGCCGTGCGGGCGTTGTCGCCGGTGATGAGCGACACTTCCAGACCCATGGCCCGCAGCTCCTCGACGGCCTGCCGGGACGTGAGCTTGACCGTGTCGGCCAGGGCGATCACCGCCTCGGCGACCGCGCCGCGGCCCACGAGCACCGCGGTATGGCCGCGGGACTCGGCCGCGCCGATGGCGTCGTCGAGTTCGGCGGGCACGGCGTCGAACAGCGGGCGTCTGCCGACTCGCACCTCGGCGCCCTCCACTCGACCTACAACGCCCAGGCCGGGGGTGTTCAGGAAGTCCGTGACGGTGCGGGACGACGGCCACCGCCGGGCGATGGCCGCGCCGACCGGGTGCTC
>JAPPDQ010000232.1 GCA_028875495.1 Chloroflexota bacterium | reverse complement strand
GATTGCAGTACAGAAGCGCCGGGCGGTGGCGCGGTCACGAGACTTGAGGGCCTTGAGAAGGTCCTTGGCCTGATTGCGCGCCTGCTCGATGTTGAGACGCGCGGGGGTATGAGATTGCATGACACACTCCTTCCTCGATTTGCCCGGTGTTCGCGTGACTCAGGCGAAGAAAAGAGTGTCGTTCGTATCAAGACCGACAACTTCGGGGTGGGCCCTGCCCTTCTCGCGAACTTGGCAGCTCCCCCGTGAGCGTGGACAAACGATAACGTGTGGGGAATGTGGGTGTCAAGTTGGTGTTTTCGTTTCCCTTGACCGGTCAGCCGCACCCAGCCCGGAGGATGTCGGCAACCGCATGGTGCCCCCTCTTCGACGCAAGATCGAGGGCGGTGTCACCGGCATCAGAGACGATGTCCGCCGCAGCGCCTCTCTCCAACAGCGTGCTCGCCAACTCCGGCCGGTTGTATTCGGCGGTAAAATGCAGCAGTGTCATGCCGCCGGTTCCGCGCGTCGAGATGATGCCTGGGTCCTCGTGGAGCAGTTGGGTCACGCGGGCAGCGTCTCCGAGCCCGATGGCCGCTCTAATGTCGATCCGAGCGCCGTAGCTGATGAGCATGTCGATGACCGTTTCGGAACGTCTGGCGTGGCCGGGGTTCAGCGCGCGGTGAAGAGGAGAGCGTCCGCGATTGTCAAGGGCTTGTACGTCAGCGCCACGATCGAGAAGCAAGGCGACCATCTCCTCCAGTCCCTCCTCAACGGCGACGTGGATGAGAGTGCCGTTCTCGCCGTCGAAGTGGCCCAAGTCGATGAGTTCCTCCAACCGATAGGGTTCGCGATCCAAGACCTCGACGAGTTGGTCCTTCATGCTGCATTGAAGCAGGTGTCGGGGCTCATAACGTGCTCCGGCGGCGACCATTGCATTGAAGATGTCGGTCTTCCTATGGTCGGTCACTGTGCCGAGAGCGTCGAACCCCCAGTCACTTACGTGATTTGCGTCCGCGCCGCGGTCCAAGAGCAGTTGGCACATGCGGAGGTTGCCGGCCCATCCGGCAGCGCCGATTGGCGTCTCGCCGGCCGTATTGCCGGAACCTCCGGTCGCGTTGACGTCAGCCCCGTAGTCGATGAGGATGCCGGCAACCTCGAGATGAGCATCGGTAGTCCCATCATCGAGCGACCAGCCTTGGTCGTTCTCTGGGAGTCTGAGTCCCGGGTCGGCCCGGTGCAAGAGAGTGTCGCCGGTGTCGTGCTCGGAGTAGAGCCGGGCATGGACAAGGTGAGGGTACTCGGCAAGAACCGCTTGGACGGTTGAGGGATCAGGCTCCTCCACCGCCTCGATCAGTGAAGCAAGAGTGCCCTCCGGTGGGAGCTCCTTGCCCTCTCCGACGTGGCGCGCGAGGGCGAACCACACGGCAAAGCCGTGCTCTCTGGCGACGCCGCGCAGGGCCTCCCGCTCGGTAAGCTCGCGGGTGGCAATGTCTTGATCCGATGTGTTGGGTCGCTGGGTAATGCTGGCCCGGACGCGGGCGATGGCCTTCCGTTCTGCCGCCGCGACAGCTTTCTGAAGGAGTCGAGCCTGATTCTGCGCATAGTCAAGATTAGGTCGGTCGTTGGAACTTGCCGTCATTGTGTGAATCTCCAATTTTGGGGAGTTGCGATACTCCGGTCCGCCGACAATATTCTATTTCGGGACGTCCTGCGCGCATTCGGCAGGCGAGTAGGAGCGAGAGACCGTGAACTGGGCGCCCGGCACTCGTGGCGTTTGTTTGGTCGCGGTTCGTCGCTACTCGTAGAGGTCGACGGCGGTTTCTCCCCGTGCGAAGCGCTGCGCGGTCTGCGCTGCCGACTGGCTGTCGATCTGCCTGCGAGTGTCCGTTGCCCATCGGGCGAGACCGACGAGGAGCTGATTGCGGGCAGGGTGTCCCTCGCAGTGCTTCCACTCGTCGAAGACCGTGCGGAGGGTGTGCAGCAGGAACCGCCCGTTGTCCTGCTTCAGGATGGACCCGCCGAGCTCGACCAGCAGGCGGTCGCCCGAATATCCGGCGTTCAGGTAATCGCGGGTCATGCGACCGACGGTGCGAACGTGGATCGACTCGACGGCCTCGAGAATCTCCTCCAAAGCGCCGTCTTCTCCGCGCGGGTTGCCGTTCGCGCTTGACGTGGCGCGGAGACCGGGGCGGGTGATGTCCCTGGGCGAGATGTTGAGCCAGCGGTTGCCGAAGAACTGCCACGCGGCGTGATAGCAGGCGCGGGCGGCAGTGGCGAATCCGGCCCTTTCCTCCACCGACCGCAGACGGGAGCCGAGCGACAGTTCCCATGCAAGATCGAACCATCCCGGACTCATCCCAACCGGCGTGCGCGCCATGCGGTCGGCTGCGAGCAGCACCATGGTGGTTGCCATCTGACTGATCGAGGCGCCCTGCTGCAGAGCATTGGTGACGGCTTCGAGTGTGGTGGCGATTCTCCCGCTCACCAGCGCATGCGCGAAGGCGTTTTCATCGAAATCTCCATCGCCGCCATTCCGCGCCGCTGCCTCCTCGATGACCGAATCGACGGCGCTGAAAAGGTCAATCGCCTCGCGCCGGGCGTCCATAGGCACCGGGCGATGACGACCGAGCATCTTCCCGGCAAGGTTGCACACCAACTCCTCACTCAAGTCCCATCCGAACTCCTCCTGCAACTCGGCAAGATAGGTGAGGTTGCGGAGGTTGTCGCGCTGTCCGAGGAATTGAGGCTGGACGGCACACTCCAGCAGCAGGGGGAAGATGTTGTCGTCGTTGTCCCCCAGCCTTCGGGCAGTGATGAGGCATTTTTCGATGCCCTCCGGCATTGTGTCGGCAGCGAAATAGCCTACCAAGTCGGCGAGCTTGTCCCAGTCCGTGGGCGGTGGCAGCGGCTCGACGGGAGGGCGGTCTCCGGCCCGCCCTGCGGCGGCGGAAGCCGACATCATCAGGGGGATCAGACGGTCTTCGGGATCGTATCGGCGCGCGACGTTGAGGCCGTTCACGAACTGCGCAACGTCGTTGCCGCCGAACTCGTCACGGTGCGTGGCGATATGGGTCCCCATGTGGCGGACGATCAGCGTCATCGTCTCCTGCTCCGATATACCCTTGGCCAGCATGATTGCGATGGCCTTTGAAAGCGTCCAGTCGTCGTGGTTGTTGAGTCCCTCCTGCAGCAGCAGAAAGTGCGCGTCCGAACGCTTCGAGCTCCCGCTCAGGACGTCAACGAAGATGCCGCCGTCGCGGACCTGCACAGGGAAAGTCGCAAGATCGTCGCATCCTCCCGTGAAGCAGCCGCCTCCCGCGAGGTCGTAGCTATACCCGTGCCAGTCGCAGGTGAGCACGCCGCCACGAACCATGCCTCTCGTCAGTGGATACCCCATGTGGGGACACTGATTGTCCGTCGCGTAGACCTCGCCGTCGTGGTGGAACAGGGCGACGCTCTGTCCCTCGACCCGCACGGCTTTCGGCCTGCCCTCTTCCACCTCGGCGAGGTCGGCGACGCGAACGAAATGTGAAGTTGTGGTCATGAGTTCTCCCCCTTAGGCGTCGAAGACATCGACGGTGGTCCGGCCCTCGGCAAAGCGCATTGCCGTCGTCGTGGCCGAGCCGCTCTTTGTGTTCGTGCGGATGTCGGTGGCATAGCGCGTCAGACCGACGAGAAGCTGGCGGCGCGAAGGATGTCCTGCACCTACAGTAGAGTCGCCC
>JAPPDQ010000125.1:1138-3709 GCA_028875495.1 Chloroflexota bacterium | reverse complement strand
TTTCGGCAGTGCGGCCAGCAGGCACGCCGGGAAGATCCCCGAGGTCGGCGTCAGAATGAGGAAAGGCGGTCGGTACGGTCATGGCCAGTTGCTTCTGCTGGCCGACCAGGACTTGTTGCTGGTCTTGTCGGAGCGCGGAGACCTAGTGACCGTCGCCGCGACCCCCGATCGGTTCGAGGAAATCGCCCGGCATTCGGGGATCGAGGGCAAGACATGGAACCACCCGGCGCTTGTAGGGGACATCCTCCTAGCTCGCAACAGCGAGGAAGCTGCCGCGTTCCGGCTCGTGCTCAAAGCGGAATGATTGGCTAACCCCCGGGCGGCCTTCCCCAAGCGTACTAGTCGCATTTTCACGCTCGGGGCCTGCCCGAGAATCGCATCTTCATCTGGATGAGTAGATTCCTTCTTGTAGCCAGAAACATAGGATGACCCACGCCAGGGCCTGCTGAAGCTCAATTGGTGGGTTCGATACCCACCCTCACCGCCATAGAAACTATATATGTTATTGATAATAAACAACTTAATAGATCTATAGACTACGTGCTATCACGATACGCCCCACCGAAAGCGAGGGACAGGCGGGCCGAAATGTGTAGTCGCTTGCTGCTGCGGGCGTTACGCTGGTGTTTAGGCCCTTGAGGCGAGGGTCGACCGCGTTAGTCCTAGGGCGTCTCCCTTGAGAATTGTTTTGGCTGCCAGACCTTCTGTTTGCGTCCGGAAGAGAGTCCGTAGACTTTGCATTGAATTTGCCCCTCTGACGTACGGCATCGTCACGACTTCACATGACAAGCGGAAGGCGGCTACGCAGGATTGGGTCGATACGCGGGACACCGATGGTTGATGGGCTGGTAGGGAGGGCTTGGTGCAACTGGAGGTCCTGCGCCTCGTCGCAGGTTTGGCGCATCGGGTCGTTGGTATCCTGTGACACGGTGAAGGAAAGAGGCCAGCAGGACGACGAGAAGCTAGCAGTACGACGGGTGCGGCCCTCTGAGGCTGTGTCGACTATCCGCGGAGCACCGAGCCACCGCAGAGTTCAAGGTTAAGGCGGCAGTTGCGAGCGGCCCTAGCGGGGGCATAGGTTAGTGAATTTCTCAGGTGAGTCGCAGAGATGGCACGATGCGTCTGCGTCAATGGCCGGATACCTCTACCAAGTTCGGTACGCACTTCTGCGAGCGCTGCAGGAGGGGAAGCGAAACCCTGGCCACATTCTGTTGATTGAGAAGTTCGATGACGTCGCGTTAGTGGAAGATGCAAGTGCGATTGAGCTAATCCAAACAAAGCACCATGTCCGACAAGACGCTGTCACGGATCAGAGTGTCGATCTGTGGAGGACATTGGCAGTTTGGATCGACCGGCTGTCGGAAGACCCGAATGGGACGACGAAGACCCGGCTCGTGTTAGTGACGACAAGGACGGCGCAAGACGGATCCGCCTTGTCCATGCTCAGAGAATCGGGAAGTGGTCGTGACGAAACAGCAGCGCTGGACTTACTCGTTGCAGCGGCGCGGCGATCTCGCAATGAACGCACGTCTAAGGCGCGCAAAGCGTTTCTGGCGCTTAGTGACATCGAGCGGAAGGTCTTGGCGGGAAACATCTGGGTGTTCGACGAGGCCGCGAGTTTGACGGACGTGCGTGAGGAAATCGAGGACGTAGTTCACTATTCGGCTCCAGCGGGCAAGCTAGTGGACTTCACCGACGAGTTGGAAGGCTGGTGGTTTCGTCGCGTTGGCAGTGCGTTGAGCGGCGACGGAACATCGGAGATTCCCGTGGTATCGGTCGTAAAGAAAGTGTCGGAACTTAGGGAGCGATTCAAAGTAGACAACTTGGTTCTCAACGAAGAAATAGAAGCCATGAGTCCGAATTCCGCCACGGGTGACGATGGCAGAACGTTCGTGCGGCAAATGCGACTGGTCGACGTACCGGACCGGGAACGAAGGTCATCGGTGTACGACTATTACCGTGCATTCGAACAGCGTTCGCGGTGGGCCCGGGAGAACCTCTTGTTAGACGGCGAAACCGACCGTTATGATCGGGCTCTCTTCGACGCGTGGGAGCGGCGCTTTCTGGCTCATATGGCCGAGGTAGACGACACGACGGAAGAGCCTCAAAAGCGAGCATTGGGGAGGGGCGTCTTCCGCTGGTCTCGGGAACATCAGAAGCCTCTTCGAAACAGGGACGAACTCTGGCTCTCGTCGGGATCGTTTCAAATGTTGGCGGACAGCGAAAAGATCGGCTGGCACCCAGAATATGAGGAGCGCCTCGTGGATGCGGAGGAGGGGGAGGAATGACATTGGCACCCTGGGGCGATCGGTGGGCGACGGAGCAGGCGAATCACTTCAATCCGGCGTACTGCGGAGCACTAATCTACGAGTTCGTTCGCTCGTACGAGCGAGCGGAGCACCGGCCCGTGTCTTTTGCACTGCTGTTCTGCGCACTGCCGATCGCGCTTCATCCGGGTACGCGAGACCGGCTTCCTTCAAGAACGAATACGGGAATGTTTCCTTGGCTTGAGAACAACCGAGATGTCAAGGTGGGCTTCGGAACCAGAGCGCGCCATTTGGCACCCTACGT
>JAPPDQ010000125.1:0-1128 GCA_028875495.1 Chloroflexota bacterium | reverse complement strand
CGGGGAGGCTGTTCGCTATGCAGCCGCGCGCGAAGCCATTCGCTTCGTGGACGGCGGCCTAGTCAAGTTGGGACGCAAGAGAGCATCCTTCACCCAAGCGGCGCTCGACGAAACTACGACAGAGGTCCGGAATACCGTGAATGCTGTTCGACTGATCGCACGATGGTTCGCTAGCAGCGGAGACGCCGCATCGATACTGTCCGGCTGGGGTGTGCGGATATGAGCTTTCGGTTGCGCACTGTTGTTGTGTACAACTTCGCCGGAGAGAACCGGTCCGTAAGGTTTCGGAAGCACGGGCTCAATGTGGTGACTGGAGTTGCGAAGACCGGGAAATCGGCGATCGTAGACATCATCGACTATTGCCTGGGGCGATCGGAGTGCTTTGTTGCTGAGGGCGTGATTCGACAGCAAACCTCATGGTTTGCTGTCGAGATCGAGAATGAGGACGATGTACTCTTCGTAGCGAGGAAGTGTCCGGGTGGGAGCAGGCGAACAAGCCCCGACATTTTCGTGCGTCGCGGGGAATTCGGCGGTTTACCGGACTACGATGCCTTGCGAAAGAATGTGACCGAGGAGGGATTGACGAGTCTCATAACTCGTTTTAGTGGGATCTCGGAAAACGAACATCGGCCGGCAACTGGAACTCGGCTTCCGCTGCAAGCGACGATTCGCCACGCGTTGTTCCTTTGCTTCCAAAAGCAGGACGAAATCGCAAGTCGTGACCGGCTCTTCCACCGACAGGGCGAGCAGTTCATTCCGCAGGCAATCAAGGACACGATTCCGTATTTCCTCGGCGCAGTCGACGAGGAACACTTCCTTCGGCAGAACGAACTGGACGATGCTCGCACGCTACTGAAGGACCTAGAAGTGCGGCGAGATGCAGCTAAGAGCATCGACGAGGCAGCGCACGGAAGAATTCGCCGCCTGCTTCGGG
The DNA here is from genome assembly GCA_028875495.1 of Chloroflexota bacterium. Taxonomy (GTDB): domain Bacteria; phylum Chloroflexota; class Dehalococcoidia; order Lucifugimonadales; family VXLM01; genus VXLM01. Next base: position 194 of record JAPPDQ010000125.1, on the reverse strand, counting down.
ATGCCCGTCGTGTGGGATTGCTGGTGGCGGATGCCGAACCAGATACGTTGCAGGATAGCGTCGCCTTGCTACGGAGCGTGTCGCAGACGGATCTGCGCTCGCCGACAATCGTGTCGGTTGCAAGTGATGTAATTGGGCATCTAGAAAATGAGGTCCAAGGTCTTCAGCAGCAACTGAACGACATCATCAACAAC
>JAPPDQ010000245.1:3502-3714 GCA_028875495.1 Chloroflexota bacterium | reverse complement strand
AGATCATCGGATCACACGTCGTCCCGCGCAGCTTTCACCACTCGGAGCATGACCGCCATGCCTGGAGTCGCATCCCCCCCCACCGTTCTCCGCGAGCTCGAGGGACCCGACACCTGTGATATGTGCGGGACCCCGGGCCTCAAGACCGAGCTCGTTCGGGACCCGTTCATCTACGGCGCGGGCGACGACGGCGTCGAGCTGGTCGTAGAGAT
>JAPPDQ010000245.1:0-3492 GCA_028875495.1 Chloroflexota bacterium | reverse complement strand
CGTCCGGAACTGCTCATCCTGCGGACCCTACACGGATGACCAGGCCGAAGACATCCGCCACGACGAGGTCTGCCGACACCTGGGTGTTCTCACGGCAGCCGAGATTCGGGATCTGCGGGCGAAGTATGATCTCTCGCGAGCGGAACTGGCGAGGATTACCGGGCTCGGCGAGTCGTCGATCGCCCGCTGGGAAACGCGCGAGATCATCCAGAACGTGGCCAACGACCGCTACCTGAGACTCCTTCAGGATCCGGCCATCTTCCTGCGGGCGAAGTCACTCGCGAGCCTCGAGCCGGTTGTGACAGATGGGACGGCCCCACCAATCGTCAAATGGCGATGCACGGCGTGCTGGGGGGACGCACGTCTCTCCGCTTCTGAGAGCGGAACGGTCACAAGAATCGAATGCGCCCTTTGTACGAGCAGTCTATCGAACGATGCGGCACTGGCTGAGTGGAGCGCCGGGCACGAGAAGCGACCCACAATCTCGCTGAGATAGCGCGCGGGAAAACACCGGAGTACCGCCCCGCGGCGAAGTTCGTGGCGAAGATCATCCCCGACATGCCTCGCGACCAGGCCCACTGGGGCAAGCGGGCAGAGCACGCACTCAAGCTTCCGGCAACGGAGGGGCGCACGTACTTTCTCACCCGCGATACCATCCCCGCGGGCGAAGCTGGATACCTCTATCTGCAGGCGAAGCTCCTCGCCGCCGCAACCCGCAGCCTTCCCTTCGAAACGGCGATTCACCGCTGGGATGAGCTGGATCTCGCTGGGCCATTGAAGCCCCGAATCGTCCGCCTGGATGAGTCGGGGATACACCTGGATGTCGATGTAGCTTCGCGGGCAGACCCCGGCATTGGGGAGGAGAGAGCGGGCGCACTCATGATGCGCGGCCTGATTGCGGCATTCTCTTGTGAGGTGGCATTGAAGGCGATTCTAATGACCCGCTGCCATCGGGCGAAGAAGATCCACGACTTGTGGGAGCTGTACTCGGACCTTCCAGAGGATAGCCGTGCGCGTTTGGAAGCGGACTACGCCGACATCGGCAACGTACTGAAGGGGCCTGGGAAGATCTTCCACGAATCCCGGTACTTTCAGAACTCTGCAAGCGTCAAGGAGGCAATCGAGCGCGGCTTACACCACGAGAGAATCCACGATCTGGAAAAGGCAGCGAGAGTGATTCTCGACGAGTGCGAGATGTCAGGGCTCGAAGGCAGGCTGATTTCAAGATCGCAGGCAACATGGACGCGGAACCTCGGCGAGGAAGCATCCGCGGGGGACTTCCGAGAGCGCATCCGCGTTACCGCCGAGTCCGGCGAATGCGCATTTGTCTGGGGGAGGCGGGCACACGATGATGCAGCTTCCCGGTAACTACTTCGCCCCGTCGTTCTCGCGAACTCCGTGAACGAACGCGAGTGCGATCAGGCGATCACCTCCAAGAGACAACGGCTATGCTCCGACAGCAACGTAGCGAAGCTGTCGATCGAGGTGAACCACGCTTTTGCCTCGCGTCTTGCGGATGTGCGCTTACCACCCGCGAATGCGAGCGTCGGCGCCCTCCTCCCGTCGTACCCTGAGGGACGGCTGGCAGGACACGCTATGAAGTCTTCAACGCCGCGATCTCGGGGGAACCCGCTCCCGGAGCCCGCCGCCAGAAAGAAGGTCTAGACCGCAGCGTAGCGCTGACCTCGGCGAGGCCGGGTGTCAGGTGATTACCGTACTTGTACAATCGGGCAGCTCTCTCTCGATCAAAGGGTCACAATGAACCACCTAGCCCGACGACACTCTACCACTCAAGTCATCTCGCAGGACACCCCTCCCAGACGAAGCCCCGCTACTCTCCAACATTGAAATCCGTCAAGTACTCCACGTTTATCGTCGCATATCGCCATAGTACGATATCAACGACCGGCAGCGAATCCCCAACCTCTTCTGCAATCTTAGAACACATCTCCACAACCGTGTGATGTCCCGACGCCGTCGCCATCCGGACCAGATGCCGATCCGGCTTAACAACGCCAAGGCCGAGGTTCTTGGCTAGATGGTACGACGTTACTGGCCCAATGTACGGAAGTCGCCCGAGGTAGTCGACTCCTTGTGCACGAATGCCCTCCTTAATCGCCTCAACTCCCTCTCGCGCGACCTTCTCGACGATCTGTGTGATCGCTTCCAACTTCCGCCGATTGCCAAACACTCTCACCGCAGCGTTCACGCACTCCTTCCTGCGGGAGTGAATCAGTCTCGCGTCTTCCCAACCCAGGAACGCATCACTCACCTTATCAAAGCACTTTCGCACCACGGACTCGCGAAACCCAGATGAGAGTACAACCCACGCGGATTCCCTGAGAAACTCTGCTTCACCTACATCTTCGAAGTGCACATGCGCCTGCCAATCGATTTCGTCACCGTACCCAGCGGCTTCCACGTACCGCTTGATTCTCACATACGCTGCTCCCAGTTTCGCTCGGCTCATCGGCGCTAGCTGTTCACTTGGCATCGTTCTTCTCTTCCATCTTCCACCGCAACGCCGCCCACGCTCCTTTCACTCTCAACACTACTCGCAGAAACCACACTGGAGCCCGTGGATTCTCATCGGTCGCTTGGCTGAGAAACTGTTTGAATCGATGCCTAGCCTTCAAGCGGTTGAACTGCCTATCAGGTATGGGTATGAGACGTTCCATGGTCCTATTGTACATATCTGTCAATCCCATTTCAATACTCTGATCATACACTTCTGTCCACGGCTTGCTTCGGTACTTTGCCTTTAGTTGCGCTAGGAGCTCGGCGCTCTCTCCGTGCCTCCGTCCCCTGCTCCTCCAGTCGACGATAAGATCGGTTATCGAAACGACCAAAATGACGATGGAAGGAACGGCCAGTAGAATCCGTGTCTTCGCTGCGTCCAATCCAACCTGCCGAAAGACGGCATCGTCAATGAGTGCCACAACACTCAAGAAGAGTGACATGGCGATTAGTCCAATACTCATGACCAGACCAATGCGCGTATATCTATCTCTCAGAATGGCGTGTGACGACAACATCAAGTCGACTACTCCAAACTGTCTCTTCACTTCCGCCCAGTCCCCTCGGCTCCTCTCGTGTGTCATTCGAACAATTCCTCCCACCGGTCCACCGACCCTGAAGCATCTGCATTGCTGATCCGGCGACGTACACGGTCCACTCCGTCCGCCACGATTCGCCTTCGAAGACTGACCGTGTCTCCGAGGTAAGAATCGACGTACATCGATTGACCACTACGGTCTCTAATCGGCCTTCTAACCTGTTCGGGGGCCTGCTCGAAGAAGTGTCTCACCATAGCCTTTGGCGTCATTGCACCTTCGTATCCCGCAAACACTTTCATCGCCAAGGCCTCGACATGATAACCCGTCAACTGCTGTCTGTCTGGAAGTGTGGCAACAATCCCCTTTACCAGCTTGACACATGGAACCAGCTTCCCTCCCAACTGGCCATTCATTTGGGTCAGCGCGTCCGCAAAAC
>JAPPDQ010000210.1 GCA_028875495.1 Chloroflexota bacterium | reverse complement strand
CCCCCACTTCGGATCAAAGGACTACTTCAACGCCCCGCCCGTATGGGAAGGCTGAGTGCCAATGCTGCACCTGTCCATTCGTGCTACGTTGTAGACCATATGACACAGCACCAAAATCCGTCATCCCTGCACAGGAACGTCACCCCGTACCTCGATACGGGGCAGGAAACCAAAGAGTCCGAAAAGGCGGAAATACACTTGCATCACGGCTCAATGACAATCAACTAGTACCGTTTCCTTTTGAATATTACAGCCAAATTGAGAGGCGCGTATCCCCTCTCCCGTCGTGGGAGAGGGCTAGGGTGAGGGTGTTTTGAGTAAGCTATCAAAATCATATGGAACCGGTACTAGGCTCAAGTCGAGTCGCATCGGACAGATACTACTCAGCATCCTCACGCTGCTGACGCTCTTACTAACTGTCTCGTGCGCACAGTCGGGCAGCGAAGGACAGCCACCTCCTACCGGAACGGAAGTCCCTGTCCCTACTGCTACTGTTGTTCCTATCCCTCCAACGGTTACGCCTGAACCGACTCCTGGCCCACCCTCCCCCACACCCGAACCGACCGTTACCGCGACTCCCGCCCCAACCCCCAGGACCATCCTATCCACGAGCAGCACCGATGCAGAGGCCGCGCCTGATTTCGAGGTCGAGACCTTCGACGGCGAGACTCTGCGCCTCTCCGACCTCAACGGTAAGGTCGTCGTCCTGAACTTCTGGGCATCGTGGTGTCCTCCGTGCCGCTGGGAGATGCCCTTCTTCGAGACCATGTGGCAGGAGTACCGCGATCAGGGCGTCGTGTTCGTTGGCATAGCCATGTCCGATACCCTCGAAAACGTCAAGGCATTCGCCGAGGAGTCCGGCGTCACCTACCCGGTTGGCCTCGACACCACCACTGAGATCGCCCGCGCCTACGAGGTGCTCTCCCTCCCGACCACCTTCTTCATTGGCAAAGACGGAACTATCGAACGCAAACTCACCAGCGCCGCCAACGAGGGCCTCCTAAAGGTTTTCCTCCGGGGCCAGCTCCGCCGGCAATAGTCTTTGAAGATATAAGCTCCACTGGCTGCCTTACCGTGCGTCATTGCCAACGAGAAACCTGTATGCTGAGAGGGTTAGCCAGCCTGAACAGTTCACTTTCTCTCATATCCAAACCATGATCTTCGGCAAGCCCATACAAGCCGCTCACGGAGTGTTCCAATTCCGCGCCATCGGAGCACGGGTCACCGTGCTGATCGAAGATGGGCGGGCCATCTTGGTCGACACAGGACTACAGGGAAGCCTTATCCCAATAACCGGAGGCTTCAAAGACCTCGGACTCTCCCTCGACCAAATCGACACCATCGTCATCACCCACGCCCACCCCGACCACTGCGGTGGACTCGGCGAGGTGGTCGCCGGAAGAAATATCACTGTCGGCGCGCATCGGGAGGACGCAGAGGTAATCTCAGGCACCAAGACCGCGCCGAATCCGCTACAAAACGAGCTGCTTGCCAGGATGGCCGAGCCTGTACTTCCTAAGCTCATGGGCGACCACGTCCCCGTCGATCTTCGACTCGAAGACGGCGACATCATCCCGTTCGGCACGGAGGTAAGGGTCGTCCACCTCCCTGGACACACCGCAGGAAGTATCGGCCTGCACCTGCCCTCCAAACGTGTCATCATCGTCGGTGACGCGCTGCAGTACAAGTTCTCACGGAAGCTCACACCTCCTTCTCACAGGGTCACACAAGACTCCGAAGAGGCGCTTCGTTCGCTCGAAAAGCTCCTCGACCTCGATTTCGATATCATATGCTTCAGCCACTTCCCGCCCATGCGCAAGAATGCCCGCACGGCCCTTCGGAACATGATTCAAGAATACGCCGTCCGACGAGTGACGGTGTAACAAAAGAGCAGCCATGACAACCATCACGACCGACGCCCCCATCGGCAAGACCCTCGTCGATTTCCTTCGCGCGATGACCGAAGTGCACGCTTCCCGCGATGCCCTCCTGATAAAGCCGGTGTTCCGGTACCTCCGCTGGACCTACTCCAGCCTCTGGGAAGACTCTGGCAAGGTCGCCTCACTTCTTCAACAAAGCGGCCTCACAAAGGGAGACCAGGTTGTCCTCTGGGGCCCCAACTCACCCCATTGGGTGCTCATCTTCTTCGGCTGTGTCCGAGCAGGCGTCGTCGTCATCCCTCTCGACCTCCGAAGCGCCCCCGACTACGTGGAGCGGGTGATCTCCCGCACCGAACCGAAACTGGCCTTCACCTCCCGCTTCACTCCGAAGGAAGACGTTGATCTCGATATCCCCGAAATAACCTTTGAGGAGCTTGAAGAAGCCATCGTCGACATGCCATCGCCCCAAGAAGTGGACATCACACCCGACGACCTCGTCGAGATCATGTTCACATCCGGCACAACAGGCGACCCTAAGGGCGTTATGCTCACCCACCGGAACCTCACGGCCAACATCGAGGGCATATCCCAATACATCTCGTGCGACCCATCCAGCAGGCTCCTCTCCATCCTCCCGCTGAGCCACATGTACGAGCAGATGGGCGGCCTCTTCGTCGCCCTCAACTCCGGCGCCAGCGTGACCTACCCCACGAGCCGTCAGCCCACCGTTCTCGCCCGGACGATGCGCGAGCGCAGGATCACCATCCTGCTGCTGGTTCCCCAGGGACTCGAACTCCTCATGAATGGTATCGAGCGCGAGATAACCCGGCAGGGCAAGAAGGCCCTATGGGACAAACTACTCAAAATAGCCGAGCGAACGCCCTTCCGTCTCCGTCGCGTCCTCTTCCGCCGCGTCCACAAGCAGTTCGGTGGCAAGCTCGACTTCATCGTCTCCGGCGGAGCGGCCCTCGATCCCGATCTTGGACGAAAATGGGAACTGCTCGGCGTCAAGATCGTGCAGGGCTACGGCGCAACCGAGGCCTCCCCCGTCATAAGCAACCACGCCATCGAGGAACGGCGAATCGATTCCACCGGGCGCCCTCTCCCAAACGTCGAGGTTACGATCAGCGACGCCGGCGAGATCCTCGTGCGTGGAGACAACGTCACCCCCGGCTACTGGCGCGCGCCCGACGAGACCGCCGCGGCCTTCGAAGGCGACTGGTACCGCACCGGTGACCTCGGCTACTTCGACGACGAGGGATTCCTGCACATCCAGGGCCGCCTCAAGGACATGATCGTCCTTCCCAGCGGCCAGAACGTCTTCCCGGAGGACATCCATGCAGTCCTCACCAAGCACCCGAACGTCACCGACGCTGCCGTAGTCGGACTCACAAAAGGCTCTTCCGTCGAAGTCCACGCCGCCCTCATCTTGGATGACCCGGATACCGCCCATGATGCCGTTTCCTGGACCAATGACCAGCTCGCCGAGCAGCAGAGAATCAGGGGCTTCACCGTCTGGCCCGAAGAGGACTTCCCGCGCACTCATACCCTCAAGGTGAAGAAACGCCTCGTGATCGATACGATCCTTGGCAAAATTCAACCGGAGAGTCCCAGCGCGACAACCTCCGGCAACAGTACTTCCGGCGGAGCACGAGGCCTCACCCACATCATCGCCGAGGTCAGCAAACGAGACCTCTCGGCTATCACACCGGATGCAACCCTCGGAGACGACCTCGACCTCGATTCCCTCGGACGAGTCGAGCTTCTCTCGGCTATCGAGGCCGAGCTTGGCGTATACATGGACGAAAGTCAGTTGGATCAGGACACGACCGTCAAA
>JAPPDQ010000401.1 GCA_028875495.1 Chloroflexota bacterium | reverse complement strand
CATACTCTTCATGCGCCACCCAACCCATGCACTATCGCTTTCGCCTCCCGGCCTGCGAAGGCCGCGGCTCCACAGGCGGTTTCATCCTGTTCCCCAGCCGGGAGATCAGTTCACGAGCGTCGTCGATTCCCTGAGCTACCATTTGATCGGTATACCAGTCTTCGTAGAAATTCGCGTGCAGCCCGTTCATCGATCCGTACAATCTTTTAACCGCCGCCGGATCATCCGTCTCCTGCGCCAAGTCCACCACTATATCCGACAGGTCCGAATGCGACCTGTTCCGCCATCTCCGCTGCTTGGCAACGGACTTGATGTAGTGTGCCACCGCACCCCACGCCTTCTCCGACGCCTGCGGAAGGTCTCCGCGCTCGAACTCATCTTCGGCGTGTCGGAGAAACCGCTCGCTCGTCTCTGTATGATTTGCTACTTCAGCCTGTGTCATCTCTGCCTCCTGATGAGTGCCCTACCCCACAGCCCCTTCCAGGCTTACTCGCAACAGTTGCTGGGCCTCCATGGCGAACTCGAACGGCAGCTCTTGGAAAATGCCCCTGCAGAACCCATTGATGATCATGTAGTGGGCCTCTTCGTCATTAATCCCACGCTGCTGGCAGTAGAAGAGTTGGTCGTCGCTCACCTTCGATGTCGATGCCTCGTGCTCCATCCTCGCCGAAGGGTTGCGCACCTCGATGTACGGCACCGTATGCGCTCCGCACTGGTCGCCGACCAGAAGAGAATCGCACTGCGTAAAATTCGTCGCCCGGTCCGCCGACGGCATGATCTGGACGAGACCCCGATAGGTGCTCTGTCCCTTTCCGGCGGAGATGCCCTTGGCCACGATTGTACTCTTCGTGTCCTTACCGATGTGGATCATCTTCGTCCCGGTATCGGCCTGTTGGTAGTTGTTCACCAGCGCTACCGAGTAGAACTCCCCGGTCGAGTTATCGCCCTGCAGCACGACCGAGGGGTACTTCCATGTAATCGCCGACCCGGTCTCCACCTGCGTCCACGATATCTTGGCATCCTTGAACGCCTTGCCCCGCTTGGTGACGAAGTTGTAGACGCCGCCCTCTCCATTCTTGTCGCCGGGGTACCAGTTCTGCAGCGTCGAGTACTTGATCTCCGCCCCGTCTAGGGCCACAAGTTCAACGACCGCCGCGTGAAGCTGGTGCGTCTTGCGAAGCGGCGCCGTGCACCCTTCGAGATAGCTCACATATGATCCTTCGTCGGCAACAATCAATGTCCGTTCGAACTGGCCGGTGTCCAATGCGTTGATGCGGAAATATGTCATCAGCTCGATCGGACACCGCACGCCGGGCGGAACGTACACGAACGACCCGTCGCTGAACACGGCCGAGTTGAGCGTCGCGTAGAAGTTGTCGCTGTATGGCACGACCGATCCAAGGTACTTCTGTACGAGGTCGGGATAATCCCTGACCGCCTCGGTCATCGAGCAGAAGATAACTCCCGCCTTCTTGAGCTGCTCTTGATAGGTCGTCGCGACCGAGACGCTATCGAACACCGCGTCGACTGCCACGCCAGTGAGTTGTTTCTGCTCCTCCAGCGGGATGCCCAGCTTACTGAACGTCTCCAGCAGTTCAGGGTCTACGTCGTCGAGGCTCTGAGGTGCGTCGTCACCGTCCCTCGACTTCGGCGCGGCGTAGTAGTAGATGTCCCCGTAGTCGATGGGGTCGAACTCTACCTTCGCCCACGTCGGTTCCTCGTTACCCTGTTTGACCCAGTGCCGGTACGCCCTCAGCCGCCAGTCCAGCATCCATTCCGGCTCGTCCTTTTTCTCCGAGATGAGCCGGACGATGTCTTCGTTGATCCCCTTCGGCGCAAAGTCTGAGTCTATGTCCGTGTAGAAGCCATACTTGTAGTCACTGTCGATCGCAGACGTTAGCGAAATAACCCGTGTTGTCGTCAAGTAACCTCACCTCCGCGAGTTAACCCGTCAAAACGGGTGCCCCGCAGGCAACTTCACAATTGTTGAGCATTCCAGTCAACAACTATTGTAGCCAACCTAACGTGGCGAATCAATCATTGTAGCCAACATCACGAGGCCAATCAATTCAGAGAGAACTCAAACTCTGGAACTTTCAGCCCTCCTTATCTCCCCACACTCTTGCGCCCCGCACACTCTTCCTCTACCGTGTGTGCTCGAAATCAACCCGGCCCATCGGAGACCACTAATGCCAGACCACACCCCCGATTTCACGCTCCTCACCGCCGACCGCCTCATCGACGGCACCGGCAGCCCACCATTGGAACGCGGTGCAGTCCTTCTCGAAGGCGACCGCATCGTCGTCGTCGGGACCGAAGAGTCCGTAGTCCCGCCGGAGGGAGCGGTCGTCGAAGAGGTGGTCTACGAAGGCAAAACCATCCTCCCCGGACTGGTCGACTGCCATGTCCATCTCAACGGCATCGGCGACGGCCGCCCGGGCGACGATCTCGCAACACTGCCCGATGAGATACTCACCATCCAGTCCGCTAATAACGCCCGTGCCCACCTCTATTCCGGCGTGACCACCGTCCGCGACTGCGGAGCGAAGAACCGCACCACTTTCCTCCTCCGAGAGGCCGTCGACATGGGCATTGCCGTCGCCCCCCGTCTAATCCTCTCCGGACGTCCTGTAGCCATCATAGGCGGGCACCTCAGCTACTTCGGCATTCAGGCGACCGGCCCCACCGAGTGTCGCGCCGCCGTTCGACAGCTCATCAAAGAGGGCGCTGACTTCATCAAAGTCACTGCCTCCGGGGGAAGCACCCGAACCTCATTCCCCTTCGTCCCCTCCTTCAATGTGGACGAGCTTACCGCCATCGCCGAGGAAGCGCACAAGTTCGGCAAGCACGTCGGCGCCCACTGCGTAAACTCGCAGTCCATGCGGAACTGCCTCGACGCCGGTATCGACACCCTCATCCACGCCCGACACATGGAGTCCGACGGAACCTACAAGTACAGCGAGGACGTCACCGAGCGCATCGTCGAGCAGGGCGTCTACGTCAACATGACCCTCAACGAGAGCCGCGCCAACTACCGCGTCATTTCGGAGAAGCACGAACGAGGCGAACGGCTGACCGACCGCGAGGAGCAGGTCTTCGCCCGTGGAATGGAGGGATACGACCTCATGCTGGAGTCCTTCGCCCGCATGGCCGAGGCGGGAGTCAGAATGGCTGCAGGCTCCGACACCTCTTGGAGCTGGCACAAGATAGCCCAGTTCCAGGATGAGATCGAGACCCACGTTGTTGGCGGAATGTCCCCTATGGACGCCATCGTCGCCGGCACCCTCAACTCCGCCAAATCATGCTGGGTCGATGAAGAAGTAGGTTCCCTTCAACCCGGCAAAGCCGCCGACGTCCTCGTCGTCGACGGCGACCCCTCCAAGGACATCACCCACCTGTGGAACGTCGTCGACGTCTATCAAGCTGGAACCAAGGTCGACCGCGCTGCGATCGTATGACCTAACCGCGTATAGGAGTCCCAATTCGGTGATCCTCAGACACAAGCGTGAGTCCGGCTGGTATCATCCTTGCATACCTCGCCCCAGCACGATCATCGCCGCCATGTACCCTGCGCCGAACCCGTTGTCGATGTTCACCACCGACACGCCCGGAGCGCAGCTGTTTAGCATTGCCAGCAGCGCCGCAAGCCCGTCGAAGCTCGACCCGTAGCCCACACTAGTCGGCACCGCGATGACAGGGGCACGCACCAGTCCCCCCAC
>JAPPDQ010000460.1 GCA_028875495.1 Chloroflexota bacterium | reverse complement strand
CTTCCGTGGGTGATGGGAGACCCGTCGCAACTGCGGCAACTGTTCCAGAACATCATTGGAAACGCGCTGAAATTCCGGTCGGAGAGCCGCCCGCGCGTGGAGCTTGGCGCCACACGAGAGGGCGAATACTGGACGTTTTCGATTCGGGACAACGGCGTGGGATTCGATCAGAGGTACGCGGAGCGGATATTTGGAGTCTTCAAGAGGCTGCACCGAAACGCCGAAATCCCCGGCACGGGAATCGGCCTCGCGATCTGCCAGCGAATCATCGACCGGCACGGAGGTCGCATCTGGGCCGAGTCGAAGCTTGGAGAAGGGTCGTCCTTCTATTTCACCCTTCCCGCAGTTTCCGAACATGGAGAGTCATAGGTCATGACGACGACCGAAGTGGGACCCCCTATAGAAATCTTGATGGTCGAGGATAACCCCGGCGATGTAGAACTTGCACGTGAGGCTCTTACCGAGGCCAGAGTGAGGAAGAACCTGACCGTTGCCGAGGACGGTGAGCAGGGTCTGTCGCTCCTTCGACGGGAAGGATGCTACCGGCACGCCCATCGACCTGACCTCATCCTGCTCGACCTCAACCTTCCGACCATCAATGGCCGCGAGGTGCTTGCTGAGATCAAGTCCGACCCCGAACTGCGGCGAATTCCGGTTGTCATCCTGACGAGTTCCGAAGACGATAACGACGTGATCGAGACCTACAACCTGCACGCAAACGCCTACGTCGTAAAGCCCGTCGATCTCGACAAATACATGCAGGTCATCAAGGCCGTCGAGGGGTTCTGGCTGGGCTTCGTCAAGCTGCCTTCAAGAGGTCGCTTGGGCGAACTCGCATAAAGGGTGTGCCGGAGGTCGGCATCCTCCTCGTGGAGTACTATCTCCGGCTAGGCGATCTTGAAGGAATACAGGTCGCAGTAGCGGCTGTAGAACCGCGCCTTGATGCCGTTTGCCACGACGTTCACGGGAAGCTCCGGTCGTCCCTCCCAACTCACGACGTGAGTGGTCGAGTCGCCTGTGAACGTATCGCACGCCGACCGCTCATAGCCCGGCACGACGTTGTCGTCGACGTCGGTGAGCTCGACGGCGAGGAAGCCCTTGTCGGCACATGCGGCGTTTACCACGAGCGTGGTTCCGGCGCCGATGACGGCATGGGTGCCCATGACGCCTTCGCGGGCGTCCGTGGTCAGGGATACGAATCCCTCCGGTCGAAGGGTTGCCACGCCCAGTCCGGTCTGCCCGCCGTTCCAGCCGGGCCTGGCCTCAGGCACGTCGAGTCCCTCCGGTTCGCCGAACATCCACCAGTCGTGGTGCAGGTCGGAACCTGCGTAGTAGATGCGGATCTCGTCATCGAGGAAGATCGGCTGGCTGCAGGTCTCGGCCATGAAGCGGTCCCACCCGTCCGCTGACGTGGCGATGAATGGCACGCCACGGTTCACGCGGTCCCAGCGGAAGCCGTCGCGAGAGTGCAGGAGGTGCAGGTCCACCGTGTTGTAGGTACGGTGGAATATGGGCATGAGACCGAGCCACAGATCGCCCATGCGGAAGCGCACCAGCCCGTAGAACTCGTCGTCGAGCACGTCGTCCGTGTCGTCGGGAACGAGCATTTCGCTGAGCACAGGCCACTTGGTGATGTCGTAGCTCGTTGAGGAGAACACCCGCCGCTTCGCCATTCTCCACGGGTCGTGCGGAAAGTGAGCGGGCCCCCAGCCCGGAACGCGGGCGTGCTTGGGATTCATCGGCGGCTCCTGCATGGCCCTGGCGCGGGTGTCCAGATGGTACATGCCGGTCTGCTCGTCCGCCGTCAGGATTATCACGTCTCCGAGCTGGCGATCGGACATCTGACCTATGGTGAAGGGTTTGTCGTATCTCGTCCAACTCCGGCCGTCGGCGGAGTAAGCGGCTGAGATGCGTGAGTCCTCAAGGCCGGTGAAGGCGTTCCAGTAGATGGCTTTGTATTGCTGTGAGTCGTCCTCTTCGAATGGGTCATTGAGGATGGTGCAGGCATGTATTCGCCCGTCCTCCCTATTGCCGAAGCAGATATTTGTCTTCCTTCCATCAACCGTCCTGTAGTCGAGTTCGGGTTTCGTCCATGTGATGCCGTCCTCGGACTGGGCATACAGGAGCCGGTTGTCGATGCTGGCGTCATAGGAGGCGATGGCAGCGACCTCTTCCTCCTTTCTGCCCTCTCCCGATCGTTCGAGTCGCATGAACTCGTCGTAGTCCCACCCCATGTCCTCATACCAGAGCTTGTAGATGGACTCGCGCTCGTCCCAGTGGACGTTCCAAGTATTCGTGCGGAAGTAGCTTGTGATCTCCCACGGCTTATCCGTTTTCACGATCGGGTTGTCCGGGTGCTTGACAGGAGTGTGCATCACTCGTGTAACGAAGTTCACGTATTCGATCACGTGGTTGTCCACGAGCAACTGTGGGGTTTTGCCTATGTAGATCGGTTTCGGAGTCGGCATGTTATACCTCGACTATCAAAGGGGTTTCCGCTAAAGAACCGACGCATCGACAAGGCCGGAAGGCAGGGCGATGTTGGGTGTTCCCGTTCCGTATCCGCGATGTGCCGTGGAGGCGAGCCGTACTAGCCCTGATCGATCACGTCCTGAGGGACTTCGGAGCGGTCTTGTGGGCAGTAGCCGATGGCCTGCCTGTTGTGCTCGATGTCATAGAGGGCCCAGTTGCTGTCGGACACGCCGAATACGCGCTCGTGGGTGACGTCCTCGGCGGTGAGGGCGGCTTCGAAGACCCGGACGCAATCGCCATGGCTGAGCTGGTGAGGGTGGCCGGGCAGGTCGCGATCTTTGTTGAAGTTTCCGATCCTTACGGATACTACGCCAATGCCGTGCCGTGCCGAGAACATATCGCCCATGGCTTCGCCGAAGACCTTGGTGATGGTGTAGTAGCTGTCCGGGCGGGTAGGGAGGTCGGCGGTACGGGTGATGCTACGGGGATAGTGTGAGGAGGGATGCACTCCCCCGCGACTGGCGAACACGACCCGCTTCACGCCGTGTGCGAGGGCAGCCTCGAAGACGTGCCTTGTTCCGACCATCGATTGGAACGCCTGCTCCCAGTCTCCCCCCACGTTGCTCAGATGGATCGTCGCGTCCATTCCCTGAGAGGCGTGGTTAACGGCGTCCCAGTCGGTGACGCTCGCCACCGTGTAGTCGGCGATCTGCGGCGTCGGTCGAATGTCCAAGCCGCGAAACTCGTGCCGGTCCTTCAAGTGCGTAATCAGGTGCTGGCCTATCTGTCCCGCCGAACCCGTCATCAGTACGCGCATATGCCTGTCTCCTTGGTTTTGCGAACTAAGCACGTGGGAGTGTACGGACGGGCAGGGGACGTGTCAAACGTAGAGGGCGGATGCCAAGCGTGAATGAACCGAACTGAGGGGGCGCAGTTCGTCATACTCTAAGCGACCAATATGGGTCGTGATTAGCTCGAGATAGCGGCGGGAATTCCCCAAAATTTACGTCATTTGACGCCACTTAGCGTCATTTTGCTACTTATTGTCAAGTTCAGGCGAAACAGACAGGAACCGTATGTGTCCAATATCGAGACGCTTTCGCCATTGGCTCTCACTCGACCTCGGTCATGCGGACGTTCATCCGCTTGGACGGAGAGTGTCCTGTGAAGGAATACTTCGCGGTGGTGACGTAGTCGCCTCGGTCAACCTCACCGGAGCCGTCAACATCCAGGTGCACCTCGACTGCGTAATCTCCAAATGGCCTCGGCTCCTGATAGTTGATGGTGTACCGGAACCTTCCTGGG
>JAPPDQ010000577.1 GCA_028875495.1 Chloroflexota bacterium | reverse complement strand
ACCAACCCGGGGGGGGGCTCTTCATGCCGGTGCAGGTCATCCTCGATAGCGAGGATAATCTCTACGTGACTGACGAGGCGTGTCACACTATCTCGATATTCTCGAAGGGCGGCGATTTCCTCGGTCGCTGGGGCGAGTACGGCACGGAGGACGGGCAACTGAACCGCCCTTCCGGCCTGGCGTTCGACGCCGACGAGAACCTGTACGTCGTCGACACCATGAACCACCGCGTCCAGCAGTTCACGAAGGACGGACGCTACCTGCAGGGCTGGGGCAGTTTCGGCGACGGCGAGGGTGAGTTCAACATGCCGTGGGGCGTCGCCATCGACGACGACGGCGACGTGTATGTCTCCGACTGGCGCAACGACAGGGTGCAGAAGTTCACGCCCGACGGCGAGTTCATCTTCGAGTTCGGCAAGACCGGCACGGGCAGGGGAGAGTTCGTGCGTCCTGCGGGACTGACCGTCGACCACGACTTCGACATCTACGTCTGCGACTGGGGCAACAACCGCATCCAGCTATTCACACCGGAGGGCAGGTACGTCCAGCAGTTCACGGGCGACGCGACGCTCTCCGAGCCGGCCATCGCCGCCATGCGGACACGCCTCCGCACCGTTCGCCTCCGCACCATGGCCGACCTGGAGACGGAGAAGATGTTCCGCGGCCCGCGCTCCGTGCGAGTCGACGAAAACGGCCTCATGTGGGTGCCCGACTTCGAGTCGTACCGCCTGCAGGTCTACCGCAAAGAGGCCTTCCACCTCGAGCCGCACCAGCTAGCCCCGCCGCTGAAAGCACCGTCGCTGCAGCCGAATTAGGGGGTGTCTAAAAAGCGTTCCGTTCACCCCCGCATCCAGTACGGGGCAGACTCATCACGAACGGTGTTGGTCGGCTATTTTGCCCGGTTCCCCAACCACCGTTCCTTCTGGCGAAGTACCGAATCGTACCACTCGCGCCGGCGATCCCACAGATCATAGGCAAGCAACATTGAGCCGACGACTATGAACGGAGTCATTGCCATATGATAACGCGGCTGTACTTCGACGAGGAGATGCGGCGCCGACAGGAGGAAGACAATTAGTCCTAAGGCAAGGAGCTTGCTAGGTCGGTGTACTTCTCTTGCGAGCATTAGCAAGAATAGCACAAGCGTCATCCGGTACACTCCATCGAGGCTGAACATTGCTAACGGCGCAACCTTAAGATTCAGCGGTTGGTTTTCATCGGCAATACTCTCGATTAGCACAGAAAAACGGACACTGGGAGATACCGAAAGAGAATCAGGCCAATTCAATTCACCAGTGCGTTCTCTGTCTCCAATCGCCCATAGATAGAGTCCATACTCTCGGCCCCAAAGATGCGCCACCTTATCGGTCAGCGCTAATGATATAATCCCTACCGGGTCTTTCTCTATTCGCTCTATTGCGATCTCCAATGCCCTCCTATTGATATCGGCATTCATCCTACCGGTATATCCAACAAGATCTCTGTCGGCAAAGTTGAATCGACCACGTTCTTCGATATTGGTCCCAAAAAGAAGGTAGAGAGCTCCCCCTCGCGACGCTGAGACTTTGAATCCTTGTCCACTTAACTGAGACAGATACCCATGAACAAACCAGACTAAGAGAAAGGAAACGAAAACTATCGTGCAAAGCGCCAGAGCGTGTCGAAAACTCCGGGATGCTGATGGGAAGGCCCCTTCTTTAGCGTTCGCCAGAGACCACCTCCATCCGGCGCCGATGACAAAGATGCAGACTATTAGGCCCAATAGCCCGTTCACTCGTGTTAGGAACAGAGCGGCTGTCGCTATCCCAAGGAAGATGTACAGATATGGGAAAGGACCTCTCTCAGTCAGGTGTCGCGAAATCAGCCATGCGCAAACGGCAGACAGCAGAAAGAAGACTGACTCCGAGCTGACGACCGGTGAAAACACCATGAATGTAGGGCAAAGCGCTAGGCCAGCACATACGAACCGGACTTTCCGCTCATCGTCTGTAAAATTTCTTAATGTTTTATACGTGAGGGCGGCACCGCCCGTCCAAGCAACAGACGACGCAATGTAGTTCGTAATATTGGTAGATCCCGGCAACCAGTGAAATATTGCGTAGTACCCTATGGTAGTTGGTGATTTCCCGCCGAATAATTGATCGAAGTCTCCCAAACTTACACGGACTGCACTCTTGTGGAAATTTAAGAAATCACTCGTAGGAACGCTCTCAAGGAAAACGCCCCAGAGAACTGAAGCTGTGAAGCTCAGCGCTAGAATCGTAACGATACCAAAAGTCCTGCTAATCGTGTAGCACAAGATAAGCCACAGAATGCCAACCGTTAACTCTGCGGCCAATGGCACCGGATTATAGAAGTCCGCCTGGTAGGTCACATTGAGAAAGTAAAGGAAAACAAGTACGGCAAGGGCCTGTAAACCACCCTTTATGAGCCTTGGATTAATTCGCGTCACTGTCATAAGGTTCTGTTTGGCATGTAATTCTCAAAGGTTTCGTTCGTCCCCGTGTCGAGTAGAGGGCAAGCTCTGAACCTGTCGAAGGATAGTTCAGGGTGAGCTTGTCGAAACATGAACGGTTTCCGGCAGCCTATTAGACACCCTCTTGGACTTCCTAGCCCAACTGCAGGAGCTCCAGCCAGTTGCCGTCGGGGTCTTGGATGTAGCAGGCGACGCGGCCTGGGGCAAGCTCTGCTGGCGGGTTCATGGGCCTTGCGCCGCCCTCGATGAGCCTTTGCTGGACGGCCTCAATGTCGTCAACCAGGATCGCGACGTGGGGAGCGCCGATGGTGTTGCGCTCCGTGGTGGGACGCTCGGACGGTGGCGGGTTCAGGTATTGTATGAGCTCCAGGATGTGGCCGCCGCCGAGATCGAGGTTGGCGATAATGAGGTGGGTGTTCTCGTAGCCGATGACGGCGTCGATGCCGGGGCCGATGCGCTCGTACTCGGCGATGAGCTTCAGGCCGACCACGTCGCGGTAGAAGGCGACGGACTTGTCGCGGTCGGTGACAACGAACCCGGTGTGGTGAAGCTGCTTAATCATGGGTTGACTCCTAGCATCCTGTTTCTGAAGTTCATTACATACATTGGATGGATGTGTTCCGGGGAGGTACCCTCACCCTAGCCCTCTCCCACGACGGGAGAGGGGATTTTCACGCGCTGATTTGTTCAATGAATCTCTGACACAGAACACTAATCAAAGCGGTCGATGGCGGCCAGGGCATGGGTGATCCTCTGTCGCAGGGCCGCTACTGCCTCGCCGTCCCATTCGTAGAACCCCCGACCCGACTTCACGCCAAGATCGCCGCTTTCCAGCATCCCGGTGATCGTCGGCGAGTTCTCGGCGCTCGTGTCGAGATCGGGGTAGAGCTCGTCGATGATGTGCGAGATGGTGTCCCATCCGGCGATGTCGAAGACCTCCAGCGGCCCCGCCACGGCGAGCCGCCTGCCGAAGCCCGTCTTTACGACGGTATCGACGTCCTCCGCCGAAGCGATGCCCTTGTCCACGACGGAGAGGGCCTCACGGAGCAGGGCGAACTGCATCCGGTTGCCGATGAAGCCGAGCGACTCCTTCTGCAGAACAACGGGCCGTTTGCCGATTCCTTCGAGGACGCTCTTGGTAATCTCGATGGTCTCGTCGCTGGTATCGGGGCCGCGCACGACCTCGACGAGGGGCAGCAGGTGCGCGGGGTTCCACCAGTTAGCGACAACGACCTTGTCGAGGCGATTGGTGGAGGGGGCAAGCTGGCTGGTCATGTACGACGACGTGTTGCTCGTCAGGACAGCGTGGG
>JAPPDQ010000568.1:664-3794 GCA_028875495.1 Chloroflexota bacterium | reverse complement strand
GGGAGGGAGATTAGGGTCGAGGTTCTGGAGGCTCGGTCCTGGGTTCTCGGTGCTAGATTCTTGACCCTCACCCCAGCCCTCTCCCAGGCCGGGCGAGGGGGTAGGATGACTCTCCACGGAGGGCGTAGTGAAGTCATGGGCAGGTTTGAAACCTGCCCCTACCGGTGCATGGTCGGTGGCAGAGGGATTGCCCCCTCTCTGTGTCTCTCCCCCGGCGGGGGAGAGATTGAAGTGAGAAGTGTTTTCTTCACTGGTGGGAGGGAAATTGGAGTCGGGGTTTGGGGGTGTGAAGTCCGGCTCGGAGAGGCTAGCGAATTGTTTGAGGTTTTGAAGGTCTCGGAAGATTTCTTCCAAGAGTTGCAGGTCGTATCGGGATGTGGCGGGCGGTTGTGGGTCGTGGTCACACTGGTGGTCGCAACGGTTGGTGTTGCGCGGGGCGTTGTCGCCGCGGCTCCGCCCGTATTTATCGGAGAACTGAGGGCGGAATAACATCATCAAGAGTGATGGGGAGCAGTCGGGCTTTCGAACGTGCTGGTGGAGCATGAGGTCGATTCCCTCGGAGTATTCGAGGACTGCCAGCTCGAGTCGATCGTTGAAGCCGAGAGTGTTTTCGGACTGCCATGTTCTGACGGTTCGGACGGTGATGCCCGTGGCGCGCGCGGCACGGGTGTAGGTGCCAGTCTCGGCGTACAGGCCGAGGTAGACGGTCTGCTGTTTCCAAGTCTCGCGCTGGTCGTGTGTGAGGTCGTTGAAGCTGATGCCGAGGTCGCGTTCGAGCTCGGCGGCCTCTTGGGGGGATGAGATGCCTAGTTCTTTGAGTAAGCGCATGGGGGTTCTGGGGAGAGGGTAGGATTGCGTTGGAGGTATGATAGTACATGCGTTCTTGTGGTGTCAAGAGAGGGTAGGATCACCCTCACCCCAACCCTCTCCCAGAACGGGAGAGGGGATAAGAGGTTTCACCGCAGAGGGCGCGGAGAGCGCAGAGGAGGTGAGAAGGACCCTCACCCTAGCCCTCTCCCAGAACGGGAGAGGGGATACACGGTGATTATATCAAAGTGGGAATGGTGGGAACCAGAGGCTGCGCTCTCGCGGATTACTCGCCGGCGACAAAGAGGCCTCGCTCGAAGCCCATGAGGAACTCGGGGCCGTCTTCGCCGACGTGCATGTGGTCGCCGATGGGGACGAACATCTTGCCGGAGCCGGGCAGGGCGAATGCGGAGTGGAGGATGATGGTGTTTCCGGCTTCGAGGATGGCGTCGTTGCTCTCGGCGGGGCTGGGGCGCTCGCTGTAGTCCATGCCGATGCCGTGTCCGACGCGCCCACCGAGTAGCGTCCAGCCGGCGGCCTCGCAGGTCTCGCGGATGGCTTTGGCGATGTTGCCCGCGCGGTTGCCGGGGCGCATCTGCTTGATGCCGGCGGTCTGGGAGTCGATGGCAGTCTGCATGATGTCTTCGAGGTAGGCGTTCGGACGCATGAGTGTGCCCGCACGCTGGCCGTGACTCCAGTAGCCTTTGTAGACGATGTAGGAGCAGGTGTTCATGAAGTCGCCCTCTTCTAGGACGCGGAGGTGGGGGCGGATGTCGAGGCGGGTGTCCTCCCACTTGGTGTCGGGGCCGGAACCCATCCAATATTTGGCGTGGTCGGCGCCGGCCTTCCGGACTGCATGCTCCATCTCAGCGACGATCTCTATGCCGCGCATACCGGGACGGGCGACATCGACCATGGTCTGGAAGCCGATGTCTCCGAGTCGGGCGGCGTGCCTGATGAGCTCCAGTTCCTCGGGCGTCTTGACGGCGCGCAGCTCCGCCACGATGTCGTCGCCACGTACGAGGTTATCTCCCCACTCAGCATGGAGGTGCTCGTAGAAGGGGACGGGCATGTTGTCGATGCCGACGACGCCGACGCGCTCATTGAAAATCTCGTTCTCGCGCATGATGGATATGGCCTCTTCAGCGAAGGTCTGGGGCCCTCTTGCGCCGCCCAAGGTCTTGGCATCCACGGCTACGGCGTTGGGGTCGACGGCCTTGACGAGGCGCACGTCCGTGATGGGGGAGACATGGTCGATCTGCTCCAGCATGTAGGGGAGTCCCGCGAACATGAGGACGGGGTCGCCCTCGACCGGCACGACGACGGCGGAGTCGACGATGCGATCATGGTTCGCCCAGCCGGTGAGATAGGCGACGTGAGCGGTCTGACCCCACTTGTGTTCGGCGGCAGGGGAGTAGACGAACAGCGCGCCTAGGTTTTTCGATTCAAGCCACGCGCGGATTCTGTCGATGCGGGGCTGGATGACGCTGATGTCTGTGGTTTCGTCGAACATCGTTTCCCCCTCTGAACATGTGCGGCCCTTTGCTCGTCGATGATTCGCACATGGTACAGAATTGCGCGGTGGGGTTAAACCGGGGAGGGCGACCACAAGGAGCGCCTCTACAAGAGGTTGAGCAGGAGTGGTAATCGCAGGTGTCGCCTGTGGCAGATGTCACCGTATGCTGAGGGCATGGTCTCCATAGTCATGGCGTCGGTGGGAGTGAACGAGGACTGGATTCCTGCCTTCGCAGGAATCACTCATGCAGCCTTGCGGCCTGCACAACCAGCAATGAAAATCTGCGCGGAACGGAGGCGGGCAACCACAAGGGTTGCCCCTACAAGGGGTTTGTCGGGGCCTATTTTCATACCCATGACGGTTTGTGGGTAGCGGGTGGATGTTGTCGGAGGAATGGCACTGTACGCGGTGTGGGGGAGGGCGACCACGAGGGTCGCTCCTACAGGAGGTTGTCGGGGACGGTCATATAGGAACTGCTCTGTCGGAACGTCGTGCGGGAGGGTAGAATACCCGCGATTTGGGAGACGAATGATTAGGGGGCCAGTGTGATGACGCGACTGACGGACGTGAATACGACGGACATTATCGGGGCGGTTGAGCTGGCGCGGAATGCCATGTGCAGCATTTTCGACCCGGATGGGGACGACGTGCCGTATTTTCGCGTGGCGGTGCTGCCGGAGGCGTACTTCGGCATTCCCCTGGAGAGCCATGTGCCGGGGCGGCATCTGAACGCGCTGCTTAACGCGGAGGACGCGGCGGGACTTGACGTGGACGAGGAAGTGATCGAGAAGTTCGCCAATGCGTGCT
>JAPPDQ010000568.1:0-654 GCA_028875495.1 Chloroflexota bacterium | reverse complement strand
TTCTACTCGTACAGCGGGCCGGTTCCGTTTCCACTCGACCGGAACGATGGAAAGTACGAGTCTCCCGTGGTCTTCAATCCGCACCACATCCGGGAGGGGTTTCACGCGCTGAACGCTCTTGTGGAGTATCGCGGGTCGGAGCGGGCGGAGGAGATCGCGGCGGCAAGCATCGCGACGGTGTTGGACTACTGGAATCCCGACACTGACTGGGACTATGACCGACTCGAAAGTGAAGGCGTCGTGCTGGAGCGATCGCGGTCGTACATCTCCGGCGTGGCGAGGGCTATTGGGCCGTTGGTGAAGTATTACAGGACGACCGGGTACGCCCCGGCGCTCGACCTTGCCATCGTGCTGAAGGAGAAGTGCCTCGACGGGTATTACACGGAGGACGGGGCGTACGACCGTGACCTGTTCGGCACCCATGCCCACTCGATTACCTGCGTGATGTCGTCGCTGGCGCAGCTCGCCGACCTGACGCAGGACTCGACGCTGATGGGCATCGTCAAGGCCTTCTACGACAACGGGCTGTGGGGGATGCGCGACGAGACGGGGTGGTCGCGCGAGCAGGCGGTCGGGGACAGCGGCAGGCCTGACGAGGGTGAGATGAACAACACCGGGGACATTCTCGAAACCGCGCTGATCTTTGGGAGGAGG
>JAPPDQ010000614.1 GCA_028875495.1 Chloroflexota bacterium | reverse complement strand
CTGGCGAGTCGATCAAGCAGGTCGCTCTCCGGCGGACCGACCTCTCATCCCAGGAACTCGACGATATCCTCGACGCCGCGTCCATGACCAAGCCCGGCCTCGGAAGTGGCGTGTCGCTGGGATAGCGTTCAGACTTAATCCTGTTGGCAAACGTAAACGCTTTCTGTCCAAATAGGGGCGTACAAAGCGGGTTCTTTTGCCGCTCCCTCATTTGCTAAAATATCCTTACGGTATACAGCATTTCAGGCCCATCGATCGTTGACGCCACGTCCATAACTTCCAATACACCGACAGCACATGGCTCTACCCTTCCTCGTCATACCACTGGCAGTCGCAGGCGGCTCTGCCATCGTCCAAGCCGTCGCCAAGCTGAAAAGCCACGCGCGACTCAACGCGTTGCGTGCTGAGTTGGAGGAGTTGGAGTCCCAACATCGGGAGGACATGAGGCATCAGTACCAGAGGCAAATTGAGCTCTGCTGTCAGCTGGACCTGCCTGAACCGGAGTTGCCGTCAGTGCTGCGGGAACCCCGGAAAGTTCTGGAGGAAGAACAACAGGAACCCCTGTGGCGTCGGCTTCTCAGACGCCGTGATCGCACTCTCGCCGATGGCTCCCCGCATCACTCCCGTGCAGGCATCATCGGCCGCCACGGGGCAAGCTTCGCCGCAGGGGCCATCTGGAGAGTCTGGTCGGCTGTCATCTTGAATTGGATACGTCCGATAATCGCCTTTTTCCCCAGGATCGCCACGATCCTCCCCCGCTTCGCTGCCCTCGGAGGCACCGGAGGCTCCATAGCGGCCTCCACGGGCCTTCGCTTCGCCCTGGGCGCGTTCAACATCATTGGCATCATCGTCGGGCCTCTCCTGGCCGGCTGGGCAATCTTCCAAGAAGTCAGAAACGTTCGACGAGCGCGCCACGAGTTGGAAGAGACCAGGATTGAGCGATGAATCCAGTTGCACCACTACTCCGCCCGCACCCGCCAACTCGAAAGACGGCTAGCCGCCCCCACACCGGCAGCCGATGTCATTTCTTCCTAGAGTGTTGTAAAACAGGTCGCCTTATCCGTTCGTGGTGAGCTTGTCGAACTGTGAACGGCCTTTCCACTCAAAGTCGCCCCCTATCAAAAACGGGAGTAAACGGACCTCTTTCTGAACACCCTCTGGACTTACCCTTTCGTCCCGCTCCTCGATTTGACAAGCAAGAACACTTGTACCAACATGTTTACATGCAAAGGATTCCTGCACAGATCTACAGTGATGGCGGCAACGGCACGAAATGGCACAAATACAAAAAGAATGCCGACATCACCACTTGGAATTCCTCTCGAGCAGACGGAGAGTCCACTCATCGAACTTTACGATAACAACGAAAATAGCACCAAATGGCACCAAATGGAGCCATTTCAGGAAAAAATTCCGAGGGACGGATGCCGGCACTCCCATTGTGATTGCATGCCGGTTGTGCCAAGGCTTGAGTCCTCGACCGCTGGATGAATGGCCGTCTCGTACAATCCGCTCTCACTCGACTGTCCGTCATGATGATATGCATGGCTCTCTAGGAACTTTGTCCAATTGACATAATCCTGTCCATCTGGTATCTCATACTTGTTCAAATTGGGCACGAAAAAATGAAGACCAGAAGGAGGATTTCGATGGCTGGACTAAAGAAGCTGGCAGGAGCCTACTTGATCGTAGTCGCCGTTGTCGTAGCCGTGTTCTTCATCATCAACACGGTCTTGGCGGAGTCCTTCGACTTCGACGTGGTGACTACCTGGTACGTCCTGGACGTGCTGATGCTCATCGGGCTGGTAGTTGCCCTCATCTACAACTTCGCCGCCAAGCGGGAGGCAACCAGGCCTGGCCCCGACGAAGCCGTCACTCGCCAGTACCTGGAAGTCAACGTAATCTTCTACGCGACGGTTGTCGTAACCATCCTGTTCCTTCACAACTGGCTCGCCCTTCTGGCCCTCGGCTCGGACAGCCTAGACGGCAACCATCAGGCATGGGTGATCTGGGCCGTAGTGGACACGTTGCTGCCCATTACGCTCGGCATTACCGGCTGTCACCTCTGGTGCGCGACCTCCGAGTCCTGAGGCAACACACCCGCTAACGAACGCGATAACCCGGCTATCGCACGAGGTCCCGTGCCTCGACGATTGTCCTGAGCTTGGCCTCGGCGACCTGAGCCGAGGCCACGGGATTGTCCGCGTACGTCGCGAATCCGCAATCGGGTGTCAGGAACACACGCTCCCGCCCGAACAGCTCGACGGCGCGGGAGATCCGCTGCCGGACAACCTCCATCGGCTCCACGTCCGCCGTCTTCGGGTTGACCACGCCCACACCGATTCGCCGGTCGCCGGGTAGGGCACTGAGTACCTCCACGTCACCCGCACGCGGAGTCGCAAGCTCCAGGAAGAGCGTGCCCACGTCCACCCGCTTCAGCACGTCGATGAGCGGCCCATATCCCCCGGTGAGCGCGGCAGACTCGTCCGGCGTCCAGTTCCCCCTGCACACGTGAAGCCCGAGCCGCTCCTGGGGAAGGCCCCGCACGACCTCGTTCAGGAGACCTGTGGCGAAATCGAGCTCCGGGCCCGGTTCCAGTCTCTCACTCAACGCCCCGCACATGAAGGTGCGTTCCGTGCTCTTCCCGCCTAGTACGACCTCCGTGAGCACCGGTTCATCGAACTGCACCAGCGTCGCCCCCGATGCCAAGAGGAAGTGCGTCTCCTCTCTCAGCACCCGGACGACATCACCCGCAAGCTCATCACGAGTCTCATACGGACGCTCGGTCAGGCAGTCGAGCCACATCGTACGGGTGAGCAGGTAAGGCCCCGGCAGGGCGACCTTCGCAGGTCGTTCGGAGTAGGTTCGTGCAAATTTAAACTCGTGGACGGCCAGAGAGCGACTTCGTCCGAGCTTGCCGTACACTACAGGATGCCGCACCTCGCCTGCGGGCACGTCGATCGCCCGAAGCTCCCTACGGAACTTCTCAGCGTCATCAACCATAGCGGTCAGATCGCTGAGCGGGATGAGTTGGCAGTTGTCTAGCAGTCTACCTACAAAACTGGCGTAGTTGTCCCTTCGCTGTTCCCCGTCTGTGAGAACGTCCACGCCCGCTCGGATCTGGGCGTCGATAGAAAGCTGGACAGCGTCATCCGCCGTCGCTCGAAACTCCTCGTCACTCAGCCTTCCTTCGAGCCGGTCGTGTATCGCCCGAATCATCCATCCCGGTCTCGGCCAGCTTCCTATGCCCATCACCGATAGCGGCGCTATCTCCGCCGCCTGCGAGGGCTTGGGAAGCGAGTCGGGCACCGACACCTCCACCCGAAGCTGCTGTGAGAGGGCAGGGGAATCTGCTCGACTGCCAATCCTTCCGGTGAAGGCGCCCTTGCACACGAGGAAACTTCGCCTTCCGCCGCTCTTCGTCCAAGAGACCAACTCGTTGCCGGTCAATCGACACCACGCGGGCAACTCGATCTCCACGGTCGAGTCGGTGGAGAGTATCTCCAGCAGTCCGCCCGGCTCCAGTGGATCGATGTGCCTGCGAATCAGGAGAAGCAGCCCGCCGCCGCAATCAAGGTCGCCCCCGTCAAAGCTGGCGTCGGGTTCGTGGGTGTGCTGGTCGACGGAGTCCATCGAATACGTATCGCTCAGGCCGTTGTCGACGGACGCCTAGACCCGTTTCCATTTGGATAGGACGGCCGGGCCGAAGGGGGAGTCTCCCCTCTCCCGTTGTGGGAGAGGGTTAGGGGTAGGGTGTTCTGTGAGTGGTAGAACAAAATAATCTGGAACCGACGG
>JAPPDQ010000462.1 GCA_028875495.1 Chloroflexota bacterium | reverse complement strand
GCCTGACGCGGTAGGCCCGACAATCGCCAATACGTTGGCCTGTCGCGCAGAGGGTATGGGTATGTTATCCCGATGCGGCGCGGGCGTTCTTAACCAACTCGACAAAGCCGTCCGCGTCGAGGCTCGCGCTTCCAACCAGAGCTCCATTGATGTCCGGCTGT
Source organism: Chloroflexota bacterium (assembly GCA_028875495.1). GTDB lineage: Bacteria > Chloroflexota > Dehalococcoidia > Lucifugimonadales > VXLM01 > VXLM01. The sequence continues at coordinate 3,637 of JAPPDQ010000462.1, read as the reverse complement.
GCCACAAATCCGGCCACATTGTTCGCATCCACGCTGCCGCCATAGAGGAGAGGGAGGTCAAGCGCAGAGCGGCCGAAGTCTTCCAGCATGAGGCCACGAATGAACTCCATGATGTACTGGGCGTCCGCCGGACTTGAAGCTACGCCTGTGCCAATGGCCCACACAGGTTCATACGCCACGATAACGCCGTTTAGAGACGGGACTTCACGTAGCGCGGCACGTACCTGCCGCTGTACGACGACCGTTGCATCGCCCGCCTCACGCTCGGCCAGCGTCTCCCCGACACACACGATGGGCGTGAGCCCCTCTGCAATTGCTGCGCTGACTTTGTTGGCCACAGTCTCGTCGCTCTCGCCGAACAGATGGCGACGTTCCGAGTGGCCAAGAATTACGTACTCACAGATTTCTCTAACCATCGCGGGAGAGACCTCTCCCGTATAGGCTCCCTTTGACTCGTGGTACATGTTCTGGGCCCCCACGAAGACCTCGGAGCCCTTGAGCCGCTCTGCCACAACCGGAAGAGAGAGCGACGAAGGACAGACAATCTTCCTCACGCCTTGAACGTCTTGGAGGCCGGCGAGAAGGCGTTTGGCAAAGCCTCCCGCCTCCGAGGGGAGTATGTTCATCTTCCAGTTGGCTGCGATTACAAGGTCGGGCACTTGTGTTCCTTCAGGTCTGAATTCTCATTAAGACCGAATTGTACACGACCTGAGGACAATCGCTCCTACGGGCCGAACTTCTGCAGCTTCCCGGCGTTCGCCAGCGCAATCAGCATGATATTGACTGCTTGTATTCGACCGATCGACCCTAATGCGCAAGCTCTTTCGTTGAACCCCCCTACCCCGTCACCCACATAAATCGACGATTTCACCATCAACGGCACTGGGTGCCAGCTGTGGCTGCCCATGACGGAAGGCGTAGAGTGATCCCCCGCTACTACGAGCGTGTCGATATCCAATTCCAATAGTCGTGGTATCCGGGCGTCAAGGCGTTCGAGTGTCTCGACCTTTCCCTCGAAGTCACCGTCCTCTCCTGCGGCGTCGGCGGGCTTGTAGTGCAGAAAAAAGAAATCGTGCTCATGAAAGCTCTTTTCAAGCGTGTCAAGCTCGTCGTCAAACGTCCCGCCCGTTGGGATGACTTTCATCCCGACCAGATGGGCTAAGCCGCGGTACATCGGGTACGCGGCGATGCAGGCCGGGTTCAGACTGTACGTTCTTCCCATGTCGGGAAGGTCCGGCAGTGCTGAAAAACCCCGCAGGAGTATCATGTTTGCCGATATCCCCTCGCCAAGTAATTCTCGGGCCTGCCGTGCAAAAGACCGGACGATTTCAGCAGTCTTTTCAGCCTCCGGCGCCACCGCCACCGCCTCCAAAGGCGGCACGCCGAGTGCCTGCGGGTCGGTCTCTGTCACCCGTTCGTCCAGTCCATCGCCGCTGAGCACGAGGACGAACCGGTGGTCACTGACCGGATACACGGATATATCGACGTTTGGCACTTCAATCCCGTCGAGCATTTCCACCAATGGCGTGCTCTCGGACGTAGGAATCCTTCCAGCCCGTCGGTCGACGAGCAGGCCGGAGTGGTCGACCGTGCAGAAATTCCCTCTCGTTGCTACCTCGCCCTTCCTTAGCTCAACTCCTATGCCTATAGCTTCAAGTGCGCCTCGTCCGATCATGTACTTCACGGGATCGTACCCAAATAGCGCGAGGTGGCCGGGGCCGCTGCCGGGGGTGATCCCCGGCGCTACAGGTGTCGTGAGGCCGCAGGCGCTCTCGGCGGCCAGTCGGTCGAGGTTGGGTGTCTCCGCCGTCTCAAGCTCCGACTTTCCCGTATCAGGATGCGGCAGGCCGCCAAGACCATCAACCACCAGCATGACGATCTTGCTACTAGTGGAACTGCAGATATCTGTGATGTAGGGGAAGTCGATCATCTAATCTCTCCCATCCTCAGTCCGCATCCAGAAGGCCGGCTACGCCCGGCAACTCACGACCCTCAAGAAATTCAAGCGACGCCCCACCGCCCGTGGAGACATGCGTCATCCTGTCGGCGAGCCCAAGGCTGATGACGGCCTCGGCAGTAGACCCTCCCCCTATGACCGTAATCGCCTCTTCCTGCGCCGCTAATGCCTCTGCAAGCCGTTTCGTGCCTGCAGAGAAGGCGGGCCACTCGAATACCCCCATCGTCCCGTTCCAGAGCACCGTCCCTGCATCGGAGAGAGCGTTCGCATACCGCTCAGCGGTTTCGGGACCGATATCCATGATTCGCCAGCCGGATTCTATACATGACACGTCTACAATTCGACTCATCGCATCAGCCGAAAAGTCTGACGACACCACAACGTCCGTCGGTGACAACACCGCCGTCCCAAGTTTCTCGCTCCTGCTCAAGATATCCCCTGCCCGCTCGATCAACTCTTCTTCCACGAGTGAATCGCCGACCTTGAGTCCCTGAGACTTCAGGAAGGTGGCGGCCATCCCGCCGCCCACCAACAGCGTTTTCGCTCGTCCGGTGAACCTCCCGATCACCGGGAGTTTGTCTGATACCTTTGCCCCTCCTACGATTGCGACAAGTGGTTGCCTAGGCGAATCGAGCACAGCCCCCAGCATCTCCAACTCGCGCTCCATGAGGAGACCGGCAACTGACGGTAGGAATTTCGTTACTCCTTCAGTTGAGGCGTGCGCCCGGTGTGCGGCCCCAAAGGCGTCATTCACATATACGTCCGCCAAGCTCGCCAAGCCCTTAGCATAGGATGGATCGTTGCTTTCCTCTCGTGGATCGAACCGGAGATTTTCTAGCACGACGACCTCTCTGGGTTGCATAGCCTCAACCGTTGTCCAAACATCAGCGCCCCACGGTTCACTTGTCTGCGTTACAGGATGCCCAAGGAGTTCGGCTAATCGATCTGAAACGGGCTGCATTCGCAGTTCCGGCGACACCCGTCCGTTTGGCCTGCCAAGGTGGGAGCAGAGGACAACTTTGGCGTTGCGGCTCACGAGATTTTCGATGGTGGGTAAGGTTGCCCGAATGCGGGAATCGTCGGAGATGGCAGTCGTCCCGGGTACGAACGTAACGTTGAAATCCGCTCTTACTAGGACAGTCTTACCTTCGACATCGACATCCCGAATCGTCTTCTTCCGTGGCACGGTTCCACTACCCGGACAGGATGGATGCCGCGAGCTGATGCAGCATGTCCTTAGACGACTGAGGCAAGTCGGTCTTGCCTACCGCCGCCAGAGCATCCCGTCGAAGATCGTCCACCATGTCTTCCGAAAACTGTCTGCCGCCACCCTCGTCGAGAATGCCGCGGATGGCTTCAACGTCAGCTGCGTCAAGGACCCTCTTGAAGTAGATTTCTCCCAACCGGCGCTTAGTCGTAACGTCGGCGTTCTCGACCGTGTATACGAGTGGAAGCAGCTTTTTCTTATTTAGTACCTCGTCGCTGGGCTCCGTCCGATGCCATAACTCGTTCAAATCGTCTTGGATCTGTCGAGCAAGACCGACCTTCGATCCGAATGCCGCCATCACGGACATAGTAGCGTCGTCCGCCCCCGCCACGAGCGCGCCGAGCTTCATCCCGCCGACATACAATGCAGTACTCTTGTCCGACGCCATCGCCAGATATGCGTCCACGCTGATG
>JAPPDQ010000090.1 GCA_028875495.1 Chloroflexota bacterium | reverse complement strand
GGTCAAGAGGTCTTGCTTTCAATTACCTGCAGCGAGAACGGCTTCCGCGCGGCCATTCATACAAATATCCATTCGGACTTCAGAGACGTAGTCCATCCAGTGACGATCAGGTTCGACCAATATGAACCTGCTGAACATCTCTGGAACTATTGGCACTTCGCAGAATCGGGCTTCTACAAGACCAGCGTCGTCGCCAACGAGCCTAGCGCATTTATCGCGCAGCTATTGGACGCCAATCGATTGACTGTGGACATCGCCATAACAGAGACCAACTCGGTACCTACAACTTGGGACAATGTAGGCGGCTTTGCGATTGCATACGAGGCTGTCAAGCGCGAATGCTGATTTGCAACCTACCTATTGTTTACCCCACCGCCCCCGACAGCCACCCAGCGAAGAACCGGGGAGCCCAATGCCGGGAAAGGTGCATAGTCTTGTTCGAGTAGGCTGACTGGGGTGGAACCATCTCCGCATCCATCCACGCTTCCGCCGCTGCTATGGTGGGAAGTTCGATAACATAGGCGCGGTGCCAGTCGGGCTGCGGGGCCATGAGCTGGAATGCCTCCAGACGGATGAGCCCGTGCTCCCGCGCGACCGACTTCATCAGTTCACGATGCTCGGCATCGCCTCGATCCCCCTCTGACGCAAGCACCGCCTCCGGCAGCATTCGCGCAAACTCCAACACGACGTAGCTGTCACGGTCGACATCGAGGGGCGGCAGATTATGCGGGTCAACCGGACCGAGCGGCTCAGTCTCCGAGCGCGGAGTGGTCACCCAGTCATTGAAGTAGTCCTCCGCGAATCGCCGGGCCAAATGGTACTCGTAGTATCCATACGTGCCATACGGCGGGGCCATCTCCGCCTCGATCCATGCCTCCGCTCCCTCCAAGGTCGGGAACTCGAGCACCCAGAAGCGCTCCCACGGCTGCTTGGGCTCCATGAGCCTAAATCCTTCCACGGTCGTCATGCCGTGCTCGTGTGCGACTCCCAGCATGAGCTCGACGTGCTGCGCGCTGTAGTCGTCACGCTGAGCGTCCGTGAGCCTATGCAACGTTTGAAGCCTCCCTCCCTTGAACAGCACCACTACGCTGTCTGTGTTAGAAGTCAAGTCACCCGTCCCATATGGCATAGCGGCCTCCCTGCATGTACTCGTATCGGACAGAGTGTACCGCAGCTCTGTTGACCATGAATACTCCTGTCAGTAGGTGGAATCTCAACCGGCCCATACATCGTAATTCACGCTCTGATAGGATTCCATCATGCCCGACATCGTATCCATTGGCGAGTGCTTCATCGAGTTCTTCACCTACGAGATGCTTCACTCCGAGGCGGAATGGGAACTCGTCCACTCCGGCGACACCTATAACGTACTGGCGATGGCGAACCGCCTCGGCACGTCCTGCGGGTACATCACCCGCATCAGCGACGACCCATTCGGAGACTACCTGCTGGAAGAGTGGCGAAAGAGGGGCATCGACACGACACACGCCCGTCAGGTGCGGGCCTTCAACGCGGTAGAGTTTTCGTCGTCCGAACCGGTCGGCGAGGGATCGAAGGTCGTCTACCGCAAGGGCGCTGCTGCGAGCACCATGACCCCCGACGACATCGACCCGGCCTATATCGCCAATGCCAATATCCTGCACGTAAGCGGCATATCGCAGGGCATCTCACGAAGCTGTCGCGAGACGGTTATGAAGGCGGTCAAAATCGCCCACGAGTCGGAGGTGCTCGTCTCCTACGACACGAACCTGCGCGTCAACCTTTGGGAATCCATAGCCGAGGCCCGCGACGCCATGGACGAGTTGCTGCCTTACATCGACATCATCACCCCAAGCTTCCCTCATGAGCCTGCCGCGTTGATCGACCTCCACTCCGAACGCGAGGTAATCGACTGGTTCCTCGAACGCGGCGTCGGCACGGTCGGCCTGAAGTGCGGCGCGGAGGGCGCATGGGTCGGGACGCACCGCGAGATCGTCCGCATACCGGGCGTGGCCCCGCGAGGCTTGCTCCACACAAGCGGCGCCGGGGACACCTTCGTGGGCGGCCTGCTGCACTGCATCGCCAACGGGATGGACGCCGTCGAGGGAGCGCGATGGGGCGTGGCGTCCGCCGGCCTCAAGGCTGGAGGCCCCAGCATCGAGGCCCAGCCGAGCCTGCAGGAAGTCCTCGAAGTACTGCCCTCGGTGCAAGCCATAAACGTCTCTCGATGAGATACAATGCACAACCGTTGAATCCATCCTCGCTGCCACTTGACCGGACACGAGGATCACAGGTCTAACAAGCACAGTGATCATCGACACCCACCTGCACGTCTATGCCGACGACGAGAGCCTCTTCCCGTACGTCGCCGGAGGCAAGCCCGCCCGGCCCGCATCCGTGGAATACCTCCTGCCCCTGATGGACGAGGCAGGCGTCGACAAGGCGGTCATCGTACAGCCCCGCGTCTACTCATGGGACAACCGGTATCTCGCTCACTGCATTGAGCGTTTCCCCGATCGCTTCACGGCGCTGGGACTCGTCGATCCCACCGCTCCCAATGGCCCCGACCGGCTGGAAGAGCTGGTCCGCGAACACTGTTTCGCGGGGCTTCGGCTTGAACTTGGCTGGGAAGATGACCTCGACGACTTCCACGGCAAGGATCGATGGCCTCTGTGGGAACGCGCCCAAGACCTGGGAGTCGCCTTCGGAATTCTCGGATCGGCAAAGGACCACTCATGCGTCGAGCCGATGGCGGCCATGTTCCCCGGCGTCAACATCCTCCTCGACCACCTGGGCGGCCTACCACTGGACCGGGAGCAGCAGGACTCGCTGATTAAGGCAACCTTGCGCCTTGCGAGACACCCGAACGTCTACGTGAAGCTCTCCAACCTGCAGGGCAAGTCCAGCGAGCCGTACCCGTTTCGTGACACCTTCGATCTCGCGCATCGCATCTATGACGCCTACGGCCCCGAACGGCTCATGTGGGGAACAGACTTCCCCGGTGTGATGATCAAGTGCGGCTACGCAAACGCCGTGGAACTCGTCCGCACTCATCTCCCTTTCTTGACCGAGTCCGACAAGGAATGGATTCTCCACAAGACCGCGGAGAAGGTCTTCCGATTCCAATGAGCGACGAACCGGCCCCAATGGGGTGGCGCATTCACGAACCCACGGCCTTACATCACCTAACTACGGAGTAACGACCCCTTGAGCATCCCAATTGGAGTCAACGGAAAGACGGCCCTCGAAGTGGCGCGGGAGGCGGCGAAACTCGCCGGTAAGCTCGCAAGAGAGCGATTCGAGGGTGAAAAGGGCATCAGGTTCAAGCGTCCGGGCGACGTCGTCACAGACGTTGACACTGAGGCTGAGGCCCTCATATTCGACCTGATCCAACAAGAATTCCCCGACCACACCCTCGTCGGAGAGGAGAGCGCGTCCGACGTTCGCGCCGATGAAGGATATGCGTGGATCGTCGATCCGGTGGACGGGACTCGAAACTACTCCGTCGGACTGCCGATATACTCGACGGTCGTGGGCCTGGCGCTGGACGGCGAGGTCCTCGTCGGGGTGAACTACGACCCCGAGCGCGACGACCTGTTCGAGGCAGAACGCGGCGCGGGCGCGTCCCTGAACGGGAAGCCCATTCACGTATCGAAGAAGACCGAGCTCAAAGACTGCATCATCGGCTTCGATCTTCCCTACAGCGATATTGGCGCGCGCTACGAGCTGGACATGCTCGCCCAAGCGGTCTGGCCGAACATGGGAACGGTGCGGAGCATCGGTTCGTCCGCCCTCGGCATCTCGTACGCAGCGGCGGGTAAAACGGATATGTACTTCCAG
>JAPPDQ010000286.1 GCA_028875495.1 Chloroflexota bacterium | reverse complement strand
TCCTGCGGGAGCGCGGGCTCGTGGCGGAAGAGGCCGAGTGGCTGACGAACAAGCTGGTCGTGGTGACGAACCGGACGCTGGAAGAGCGCTCGCCCGCCGCGCTCACGTCGTCGAACGTCGAGCGGATCGCCATTGCCGCGCCGGACATCGCTCCCGCCGGGGCGTATGGTCGGGAGGCGCTGAAGTCGGCAGGGCTGTGGGAGTCGCTGCAGGAGAAGATGGTGACGGCCCCGGACGTGCGTGCTGCCATGGCCTTCGTGGAGGCGGGCAACGCGAGCGTCGGCATCGTGTATGCGACGGACGCGGTGATAGCCAAGGGACTGGAGACGGTGGACATCTTTCCGCACGACTCGTACGGGCCTATCGTGTATCCGGTCGTCACGGTGGTATCGGATGAACGGAACGATGCGGCGGACGATTTCGTGAAGTTCCTCACCGGCGAGGCGGCGGGTGAGATATTCCGCGCTCACGGCTTCGAGCCGATCAGGTAGGTCGTGTTGAGCTGGTCACTCCTCGAGCTGACGTTCCGGGTGGCGGTGGTCGCCACCGTGGTCAACATTCCCCTCGCGCTGGCCGTCAGCTGGCTGCTGGTCAAGACGCACGCGCCGGGCCGCTTGATCGTTGATGTGCTGGTCTCGCTTCCGCTTGCGGTGCCGCCGATTGCCATCGGGTTCTTCCTCCTGCTCCTGCTGGGACGCGAGGGGCCGATTGGCGGCCTGACGCACGCGCTCTTGGGGGCGGACATCGTGTTCACCTGGTATGCGGCGGTAGCTGCATCGGCGGTGGTGTCGTTCCCGCTGATGGCGCGGGCGACGATGGTGGCGATGGCGGGGGTGGACGAGCGGCTGGAGATGTCCGCTCGGAGCCTCGGCGCTGGCCCCTGGCGGGTGTTCTTCACGATAACGGTTCCGCTGGCCTCGAAGGGCATTCTGGCGGGCGTGCTGCTGGGATTTGTGCGGGCCATCAGCGAGTTCGGCGCGACGATCACGGTGGCGGGGAACATCGCAGGCAAGACGCAGACCCTTCCGCTGGCACTCTACTCCGCCGTTATCCTGCGGGACGACTCCACGGCCCTGCTGCTGACGGCCATCGCCATCGCCATCGCGGTGGCGACACTGGTCGTACACAACTGGCTGCTGGCGAAGACTCCTCGACCGGAGGCAGCATGACCTCTCCGGTTGCACATATCGCCGTCACCAAGCGATTCTCGCAGTTCACGCTGGACTGCGACGTGACGTTTGAGACGGGCGCGACCTCGGTGTTCGGCCCGTCGGGGAGCGGCAAGACGACGCTGCTGAACTGCATTGCCGGCCTGACACGGCCAGACAGCGGGCAGATCACCGTCATGGGGACGACGCTGTTCTCGGCACCCGAGCGAAAGGTCGTCCCGCCCGAAAAGCGGCGGTTCGGGTACGTGTTCCAGTCGTCGGCGCTGTTTCCGAACATGAACGTGCGGAAGAACATCCTGTATGGCTACTATCTGACTCCAGAGGGGCAGCGCACGACGGATCCTGAGCAGCTCTTCGATCTGTTCGACCTGACGCGGCTGCTGGAACGGAGCGTGGACACGTTGTCGGGGGGAGAGCGGCAACGGGTGCCCCTCGCACGTGCGCTGGCGACCTCGCCGCGATTGCTCCTGCTGGACGAGCCGCTGGCGTCGCTGGACGTATCGTTCAAGGGAGCGATCATCCGGTACCTGAAGCGGGTGCGACAGGAGCTTGAGACGCCGATGATATACGTGTCGCACTCGGTGTCGGAGGTGGTGGCGCTTGCGGACGAGATACTGGTGCTGTCGGAGGGCAGACCGGTCGCGCAGGGCCCGCCGTCCGAGGTGCTGGTGCGTCCTGACGTCGGCACGATGGCTGACTACGGGGCGCTGGAGAACCTGCTGGACGCGACGGTCGTCGAGCGGCGGTCGGAGCAGGGGCTTTCGGTGATAGACGTTGGGGGCGTAGAACTCGCTGCGCCGGAAATCGACGCCGGGCCGGGAGACCTGCTGACGGTGTCGGTCCGCGCAGGTGATATCATCCTGACGCTGGACGTGCCGACGAGGATCAGCGCGCAGAATATCTTGCCCGGCAGGATCGAGGCGATTCACGCGCAGGGGCCGCGCGTCATCGCGCACGTGGATGTGGGGACTGTTCTGGTAGTGGAGCTCACGCCTCGGGCGGTTACTGAGCTTGCGTTAAGGGAGGGAACGCAGGTATATCTGATCGTGAAGAGCAACAGCGTGCTGGCGCTGGACGCGCTTGATGGAGGTTCTGGCAACCGGTAAGGGCGAGTAGCTGAACGCAGCATCGTTGAGGTCAACTCACCATGTCGCAAGATCAAGATGAACAGATAGAGTCACGTCAGTCATCCATCTCGATGAAGCAAAGGCTCCATGGCGTCTTGGAGCGGTCGGACGGCGGATTCAGCTGGTTCGACATATTCATCATCGTGCTGATCTGCCTGAACGTCGTAGCCCTGATTGTTGAGACCGTCGATGAGATTCACGATGTCTCGCCGCTTGCTTTTCGTATCTTCGACACCATATCCGTAGCCATCTTTACAGTCGAGTATGTGTTGCGGCTGTGGTCCTGCACGGCCGAGGAGAAGTACGGGCATCCGGTGTGGGGAAGACTGCGGTTCGCCCTGACCCCCGTCTTGTTCATCGACCTGCTGGCGATCCTGCCGTTCTACGTGGCGCTCCTGGCCCCTGTGGGCTTGGTAGACCTGCGAATCCTGCGATTCCTGCGGGCGGTACGCCTGTTGGCACGGATCGCGCGGCTCAGCCGCTACTCCTCCGGTCTAAGAACATCGGCTGGAGTCATACACGCAAAGCGCGCGGAGCTGATGACGGTGATCGTGTTTCTGTCGATACTGCTGCTGATGGCGTCCTCGCTGATGTACTTCGCGGAGAGCGAGGCCCAGCCCGATAAGTTCGCGAACATTCCCCAAGCGATGTGGTGGAGCCTCATTACCCTAACCACCGTGGGCTATGGCGACGTGGTCCCGGTTACTGGGGCGGGGCGTTTTCTCGCCGGTGTGATTGCCATATTAGGGATCGGGCTGTTTGCGCTGCCCGCGGGAATCCTCGGGTCGGGGTTCATGGAAGAGATGAACAAGAGGAGGCAGGGGCCGAGGCTGTGTCCTCATTGCCAGAAGGAGGTTCACGAGTAGGGTTCTTTGTGAAAAAGACGGCGGGGTCGTCGGGGATGTCTCTTCGTTTGCCAGTGAACGGCCTTGCTTTTCAGACGGTCTAGCGCATGATGGCACACGGAAGAACGATCATACGAAGACTTTTCAGTGGTACGCCCGCTAACGTGCATGCTATCGGCATGGCCATCACAACCGTAGCGTTAGTTACTGCGGTGTTGTCGGTCGGCCTGTATGTCAGTATGGCGGGTGGCACAGTGAACATTCCGGCAGGCCTCTACAGCATCAGCGCAAGTCGCACTTATTACGGCCCTAGCCACTTTACAAAGAAGCCCGAATCGTACATTGGCCCCAGTGGTAGTTACTCCTCCATTCTTTTTGAGTACCCATTCTTGCCCGTGGAAGTGGAAATCTATAAATGCATCACTGCGGACGATGGCACATAAAGGCGTACCTACACTTCATCCCCTGTCAGGCAAGCCAAGGACTGAAACTCAAGATTTGTGTACCCAAAGGTGAGGGCTGACAGGGGTAGGCTTTTGACTATCGCCCCATGCCTCCATTGATGAGAAAACAACGCAGTCACTGTCATTCTGAACGCAGCGAAGCGGAGTGAAGAATCTAAAATGCCCGTCCAAAGGCAGCGCCGACATGGAGAATTCCTATCCCGTCGGCGAGGATGCGGATGGCGC
>JAPPDQ010000476.1:1873-3836 GCA_028875495.1 Chloroflexota bacterium | reverse complement strand
CGCAATAGTTGGTCAATTCACAAGAACCGTATCTTGAAAGTACATATACCGGCAGTGTTGCGGGTCATGGAAGCTTTGTTGCAATCGCCTGATACCGGAGGTGGTTACGGTTTGAACGATTGGGATGACCGAGTCGATCTGGACAAGGAAGTCGCCAGCTTGCGTGAGGCGTATGAATCCACTGTAGAGTTGGTTTGACATCAACAAAATCAAAGTTACACACGACCACTTCTTTCCTTTCACGACACGAAGACGGACGAATTGTCAAACCAGCCCACTACCCGTTCGTCGGCAATGGCGGAATCTGGCACCGCCGGAAGGGAAAAATCATGGCATTGTTCTTGAGGTTTGGTGTCCGAGGTTTGGCATCCATTGACAATTGTCATGGGCGATCATATGCGAGCCCACACGCAGAATTTTAAGTTTCTCATAGGGCCAAATTCCAATGCCTGACTACTACGCTGGCAGCAATTGCAAGTATCAGCCAAGGGCGCAGCCGTTTCTTGACGCATTGGCCAAGGGAATACGATTGCGGCAAGAGGTAAAGCGGATTCTTTTATCGGGAACATCGTTCGCTTCCGAGTACGCTGATGCGGAAATCGTTTGGGAAGAGCAACGGCGTTGTCGCGAAAAAGGAAAGCGGAAGCCTATGACGTGTCCCTTCTGGTCGAACTATTGGTACGAACCTTGTGCGGGATGCACTTGCCGTATCGATGATTCAGTTGCGATGGAAATCGACGCGATCTTCTTCTTGAAGGCGCACACGAACTGCACGCTCGCCGTCCATGTCGAACTCAAGAGACGCGGAGAGGATTTTTCTCATGGGCAAGCCGAAGCCTACAATCCGCGGGCGGAGTGTTATCGTGACCAACGGAGGCGAAGGGATACGTTACTTCCGCACGATCACTACTTGAGCCTCTTGCTGTGCGGGAGCGATACGGACTTGGGCTTTGCACAGCGACACTTCCATGTCGTCATGACCCACGAGAAGGCGCGCAAGGTGATTGAGGGCTACCCGTAGGGGATTGCCGTCGGGCACCTCCTCCTTCGCCTCGATTTAGGGGCAGTTCCCTAACGGTTGCTCCTCTTTCAGGTTGATCCCATCTGCGCTGCAATGCGCTCCGAAATCGCGGCACAGGCAAAGACGAGCAAGTGGCAAAGTGAATGCAGGCAGGACGGTGTAGTAGATTGCAGTGTTGGTGCGGGGTTCTTCCGCCCCATCGACAATTCACACAAAGTCCTGAATTGTCCTGCGTCAGTGTGTTGATTTCCATCAGCGAAAGATGCAGTCACGCAGAAGCTAATGGGAATCTTCTCAGGAACCTTCTTTGAACGCGATTGCCTTGGACGAAACCGGTCATGCCCTTGACAGCAACATGCTGATCGATCTTCTAGGATCGTCAGACCACGCTTCGGAGCTGCAGGCCATGCCGCGAGGAGACTGGTGTGTGGAGCCGTGCGCTTGTTTTGGCAGGAAGACCAGCCCGAACCACACCAGCAGCCACAACAGGCAGCGAATGGGGGAACCGCATGATTGAAGAAACTAGCGGCAACGATACGGATGAGCGATACAAGACCATGAAGGAAAGATTCCCTAGATTTGTCACGGCCACGCATGGAAGCCCATTTAGGTGTTCGGGCTGCAAGCCGGGGCCGGCATCGCGATCCTGTGAATGGCTAGGGCGACCGCAACCGGGTTCATTGGTCGAGGCCTATGCTGACTACACGGTGCGGTACATCGCCGCCGCCGTGAAGAAACGGAGCTGGAACTGGCGGTTGCCGTCAAGAGCCACGTCTGGGTTCGTGCACCTTGGACGCTGCCTCCCGAATGTGCCGTGACGCATCCACGCAGATGTGCATAGAATGCGACGAATTCCAGGAAAGAGCTTCCAATGACTGCTGAGATCTCCGGGGCGGATTGTCTCGCCGAGTGGCTGAAGGGGAAGCCTCCCGAATTCGCATG
>JAPPDQ010000476.1:0-1863 GCA_028875495.1 Chloroflexota bacterium | reverse complement strand
CACCATGCATGCCGACGAAGCATCCCGGCGGGCCCGTATCGTCTTGCCCGCCTTCCGCGTACTGTCAGCGCTAAACTTCGCCGGAGCCTGGCCAAGTCAGTATGGAGTCGTGCAGCAGGCGACCGGGAAAGCGGCGCGGCTGGCGGGCGATGCCATGGCCGAGGTCTTCAACGAGAGTCAGATGAATGTGTTTCACACTATGGAAGCGGTTCCCGAGGAGGCGTTTTACATTAGCGAGATGGAGTCGGAGAGGGATGCCGTCAACGTTGCCTCAAGTGCGATGAACTCGATCCTTTGCGCGGTACGGGCGGCCAACAAAATGATGGATGTCGACAGTGGAATCGAGAGCATCGACGCGGTTGTGGATTCAGTAGTCGAAGCAGGAAGTGAAGCGCATTCGGCCGTTGACGGGGCTAACGGTTACGAAGAATTTCGGCTTGCGGCCGAGTCCGCTCGGAATGTGGATGGTTCCGATGGCGAAGAAGAGTTCCGGACGCCGGCCCATATCGTCGGATTCTGGAAGGCGGTCGAACGCGATGTCGTTCATCTAGAGGCAGGCATGGCTGAAGGCGTCGGGTCGACGCCTGCGGTAGAGAGCCTTTCCGCGTCGCCACTTTGGGCCGATGGCATTCCATCGTGGGCGAGCCGACGCTGGTCGAGCTTCAGGGATGAACTGCCGCCCGCCGAAGGGTGGGAAGTATGGATCGACTGGTACCGGGACCGCCTTCTCGGACGAGCTTCCAATCCTGAACGGGAGATGGCGAGGCTGACAATTGGCGACAACGTGTGGGAACAGGGGCCTGAACGGGCCAATGCCGCCATTGCAAGTCTCAAGACTCCGCCTGGACCGCATGGGGATGACGAGTACGTCGACGGCCTGGATCAGGAGAGCGGGTCTTGGGGCGACTACCCGCTCGACGATCTTCTCATCCGACAGGAAAACCGAACCATTCATGACATCATCCGGCGCATCGACCAGTCAACCTATGTCATGGACCCCGATTTCCAGCGAGACTTCATCTGGACGGAAGACAAGCAAAGCAAACTGATCGAATCGGTGATCATGCGAATTCCCCTGCCCGTATTCTACATGGCCGAGGATGACGACGGACGGATGGTGGTCGTGGACGGCCTGCAGCGCCTGTCCACGTTCTGGCGCTTCATCAAGGATAAGCTTCGCTTGAAGCTTCCCGCGAGACATGAACTTGACGGCAAACGGTTTTCGGAACTGCCTTCGAAGATTCAGAACCGGGTCGAGGATTGCAACCTGATCTTCTACATCATCGACTCGAAGGTGCCCGAACGCGCCCGACTCGACATATTCGAGCGCGTGAACGGCGGCGTACCGTTGACCCGTCAGCAGATGCGGAACAGTCTGTTCATGGGGCGGGCAACGCAATTCCTGAAAGATGAATCGCGTTCCGACATTTTCCTCGAGGCGACCGGCGGGAGCCTGAATCGGGCGACAATGAGGGATCGTGAGTTCGTCAATCGGTTCTGTGCCTTTCATCTGCTTGGTACGGACGAGTATCGTGGCGACATGGATGAGTTCCTTGCGCAGTGCCTGCGGCACATGAATGGGCTGAAGCAAGACGAGCTCGACACACTGTCCGCAAAATTTCGCCGCGGGCTTGGCAACAACCTCTTGCTCTTCAAGCGTCACGCATTCCGAAAGCACCGGCCGGATCAGACGTGGCGGAGCGTCTTGAACGCATCGTTGTGGGACGTAATGTCGACCGAATTGTCGCGGTATGAGGAGCGGCGCGTCTCGGCATGTGCGGAGACTGTTCGGAAGGCGGTCTACGGCTTGCTCGCGGACGAGGAATTCAATGCGTCCATTACCTACGGTACAAGCGACGTGAA
>JAPPDQ010000142.1 GCA_028875495.1 Chloroflexota bacterium | reverse complement strand
CGACACCAACCATCAACCTGTTCGTCGTCGCGATGGAACAAGGCTGTTCGTCTGCGCGCGAATTGCAGAGAATTATCCGCAATTGGGAGGATGACTTTGCCGATAGCGACGTAAGTGGCCTTGCGCTCCGGATGCGGCAAGCCGCTGAAGTAAGAAAACCGCTAATGCAAATCTTGGTGGGCGAGATCATTCCCGCTATCGAAGAGGCCGATGACGCCATCAAAGAGTGGCAGCGAGCAGCGGAGTTGGCAAGACGCGTTCCGACTTGGACGAATATACTGAACTCAGTAGCAGCATATACCCAAGTAGACGAAGCCATGACAGCATTAGTAGTTGCTATTGGATCCTACATCTCCCGCTGCGTAGCCGACGGATACTACTAGGAGGCTCACGATGACTAATCCCAAGCAGAGCTGGGATAGTCAGAGTCTGGCCGAATTCCTTGACGGCGGAGAAGGTGCTGTTTGGGGAGTGAGAAGGAGTATCGGCCGACGGCTTATCCCCTGTGACATTTCGACAGTGTCCGTCGGATTGGTGCATGATCGAGACTAGAGACTTCGGTATACTGATCCTGCAGGATGCTCATATAGGGATTGGGATCAAGATGAATGTTACAAATGACCAACTGAGCGATTCCGTACAAAGACAAGCCGCCTGGGATCATGCCAGAGATGTGTTATCAATACCTGCCTTTAGGGGGGTGTACCACATGGTGACCAATTGCGGCGTGATCGAAAGAATACTCATGGACCATGGAGCGAAGCAGAGGAAGGGTGATGGCGGAAACGTATTCTTGAAAAACGATATGGAGATCACTGCATTGTCCGATTATTGGATTCTGGGATTCTTTGAAATCATGCGAATAATAAAGAGCAGCGATTACCGAATGTTAGCTGAGTTCCCATTTGATAAGGCATTGGAGAACGTACACGAGAAAGCAAACCAAGTACGAACAAGCTTCGCAAAACTCAAGATTCCCGGGAAGACGTACCCTTATATCCTTCCATCGCATAGTGGAATGGGCCCTGAGGGTACTACATACGCCGTTTATGATGGAAAAGGTCAAGAAGTTGACGTACGGAGACGTGAACTTGCCGATCAATTTCTATCGGCCTTTAGAAAGTACAAGAAATCGCGACAATATGACCAGTGGAGGATTTTTGTGCTCTCGGCTTCAAGTACGAAAGGTAGCTATGATAGCGAAGTAGATGGTCCAACAGGCTTGCAGGTGTGGACGTGGAGGATAGAGGGAGTCATAAGTAATCGGAAATACTGGGGATTTGATGTATCAAACGGCGAAAGATTGACAGAGACTAAAGATAGAAAATTCATGACTGCCCTCCTTGAGGCGGAAAGAAACAAAGCTAGTTCCGACGCCGAATGGGATGCCAGCCGGCTAGCAAAGGAGTTATGGCCACCTGCTTAAGCTTGGATAACCGTGAACAAGCTTAATATGTTTCGGTTAAACCGCGTTTGTGCGCGTCTGCATGACTACACCGTTGACCTGCTACCCCACCCGCTCCATCACCTCCGGCCCATCATTCCTAAACGAGTTCACCAGTTCCGACACCTCGTACGCCTCCATCGCCGCGTCGTCGTACGGAACCAGGACGCTCGTGAGCGCATCCGGGTCGTCCACGCTCCCATCCAGCCAGAAATCTTCGAGCTCGCGGCGGAGGATGACGGGCATCCTGTCGTGGATGGGGCTGAGGATGTCGTTGGCCGTGGTGGTGATGATCGTGCATGAAGGGACGATCTCGCCCTGCGGGTCGCGCCACGTCTCCCAGAGTCCGGCGAACGCGAACGGCTCCCCCGACCGCATGACGATTCTCATGGGCCTCCTGTCCGCTCCGACGCGCTGCCACTCGTAGAACCCGTCGGCGAGAATCAGGCAGCGCCGTCGACGAAGGGCGTTGCGGAACGAGGGCTTCTCGACGACCGTCTCCGCCCGCGCGTTTATCGTGCGGCTCCCCATGGACTTGTCCTTCGCCCACGAGGGGATCAGTCCCCAGCGCATGTACCCTCCGCGCCGCGGCCCACCCACGACGGTGAGGACGTCCTGAGTCGGCGCTATGTTGTACCTTCGCTCGAATGCGTCCCAGTCGCCGTCAAACTCGAACCGCCGCGCAAGCTCCCCCAGGTCAACCGTCAGGCTGAATCTTCCGCACATGCCGGTATTGTAGCCTCTTTGAAAGATGGAGGAGATTCGCCCCGATTTGACACCAAAGAACATGCGTCCTATCATACTCACATGCGGCAATCCAACCTACCCCTCTCCCGTCGTAGAAGAAAGTCTGCCCCGTACTTGATACGGAGGCTGGGGTGAGGGTAAGACCCACACTGGTCACTGCCGCAAAACTTTACAATAACGAGGGAAATGCCACAAAATGCCCCCGAATGCCACAAATTCCGAAAATGAACTCTCCGGAAAACAGGTGCTCGCAATCCCCCATCAGGCCGTCACCTAGCGTGTCAGGTGTGCCGTCGATTTCATCTCCAACCTTCGCCCGAGGCCGCCTCCCTAAACGACAAAAGTGGCACAAAATGGCACGCTCTCAAGAGAGATTTCTCCGGTAGACACCTACAAATAGATACCCATCTGGTCGCCACTAGATGTGCCGGCAGTGCCATCGACCTCATCTCCCACCTTCCCACTACTTTCTCCTCTGCGCTCTCCGTGCTCTCTGTGGTGAGTCTCCTCGACCAGCTATAATGCACCCCACGCCCCGGCGGGCCCTCCAACCCCCGCCGTCACACCGCACCGGAGGCATCCATTGAAACGACTGGTCATAACCGGCCCCAGGCAGGCGAACTTCGACGACGTTGACATCCCTGACTGCCCTCCCGACGGCCTCCTCGTCCGCGCCAACGTCACCGCCGTCAGCACAGGCACGGAGATCCGCGTCTACCGCTACATCCCCGTCGACGAGGGCGGCAAGTGGCTCCACGGAGGCGTCCGATTCCCCGATGGCCCCATCGAAAACGGCTACTCCATGGTCGGCGAGGTCGTCGAGGTCGGCTCCGATGTCGAGGACTTCCAAGTCGGCGACCGCGTCTTCTGCGCCGGTACCCATAAGGAGTACGCCGTCTCCCCGGCGCGCGACACCCTCAAGCTCCCCGACGAGGTGACCGACGAGCAGGGCGTCTTCCTGAACATCCTCGGTGTAGGCCAGCTCGGCCTCCGCCACGGAGAGCCGAACCCGGGCGAAAACGTCGCCATCGTTGGACTCGGCGTCATCGGCCTCTCAGCTATCGCCTTCTGCTCCGCCTTCGGCTTCCGCACCGTCGGAATCGACTACAGCCAGAGCCGACGAGACGTAGCAGGCGCCATGCGTGCCGACCTTGTCCTTGACCCCGCGGACGACGGATTCACCCAGCGCGTCATCGAGTTCTTCGACGGTCGCGGCGCCGATCTCGTCCTCGAAACGGCCTCGGTCTGGCCCGCCATCCAGACCTCCCTCGAAATCGTCCGCCAGGACGGCGTCGTCGTGGTCGTGGCAAGGCACACCGACTCCCCCACATTCAACCTCGTCGGCCACCCCTACATGACCACCCGCTACACCCTCCGCGCATCGCTCGGCTACCGTCCCAACGAGCTCCGCTGGAATCGCATGAACTCCATGAAGCTCACCACCCGCCTCATCGCCAACGGCAGCCTCCCCGTCGACCCCATGATCACCCACGAGTTCGGCTGGGCCGACCTCCCCGACGTCTACGCCCGCCTCGACCAGGGCGACTCCGACATCCTCGGCGCCGTCATCCGCTGGCGATGAGAAGCCGACCAAGTACCTCTCTCCCGTCCTGGGTAAGGGCAATCTTGTCCCCTCTCCCGTCCTGGG
>JAPPDQ010000445.1 GCA_028875495.1 Chloroflexota bacterium | reverse complement strand
GATGGGAGACGGCCGCTCGTGGAAGCGCTGAAGCGAGGGGGGGCTGGCCTGGCGTCAGGATGGACGTCTGCCGGGAGCGGTGGCCCCCTCGCTACATCGGAGATGGAAGCGGATCTCAGGAAGGTCCTACTGGACACCGACCGGAGCAGAGACCATCAAGCGTTCACTGACTTCGCCTTACGTTTCCTGGGAGAGGGCACCCCTCTACCAGATATTGGTGGTCTCCTACTCGAGCTAGTCCGCGATGCCACGCGGTGGCCTCGCGTCAACACATCCGCTCTCAGTGCCTTCATCCACAACTGCCCGCGCAATCAGGATAGAGCCGACGAACTGAAGTCCTTGCTAGCCGATATCCGTGCCGGGCGCGTCTCCGATCCCGACAAGGAGTTGTCTGGCGCCCTGCTGATCCAGCTCTACCCACAGCAGCTTCCTCCTTCGGAGATATGGGAGTATCTCTCCGAGCAAGGCCATCCGGAACTTCGCGGTAGGTACCGTCGGTTCTGGGATACCAGACTCATCGAGCAGTCGTCGGAGGAACAGATGGCCGAGCTCCTCGACCATCTGCCGCTGCGGCTTCCCAGATTGAGGACTGCCCTGGATAGACGCCGCTTGAGCGCCCTTCCCCTGAAGCTCCTGGCCCTCGGTTTGGAGATACAGGGAGACCACCTAGAACCTGAACGCCTGTACGACTGGCTCAGTGTAGGTCTATTGTGGGATGAAGATCCGCAGACCTCTAGGTTCGGGGCCGAACCGATCCGCCGGATACGAGACTGGCTGGAGCAGCACCCCGAGAGCCGGAAGGCAGTCTATGCGGAGGGCTTGGATAGGTCCCTGAGCTCAGACGAGTTCCAGTCTTTCTTGTTCAACGTTCGAAAGCGCCTGTATGGTGCCAGCCCACCTCCCGACTTTGGCCTCTGGTTCTTGGAGCGGGCGGCCTCCTTGGCCGGGGAGAGGCCGCATGTTGCGGAATACCTGTTGGGCTGGGCCGTCGATGCGCATCGTGAGCATAGCGGCCAGGCCGGCCTGTCGCTCGAAGTCCTGCGTGAGCGGACACAGGAGAAGGCGACCTTGAGGGAGCGTCTAGATCAACTGGTTTCGCCCTCCCCTCTTGAGAAGCAGCTGGAAGAAGATGGGCACAGATGGCGACAGGACGGGGAGGAGCAACAGCGGCGGTGGCTCGATCATGTTCGGTCCAACAGGACAGAGCTACTCGAGAACCGGGCCGCGCCCTCGCTGCTCCACCACATGGCGGAGCTGTTTTTTTCGGGCCCGAAGGCCCTCGAAGAGGACCTTGGAGGCGATACTGGTCTGATTGATGCCGCGCTTGCGGGCCTTCGGAATTCGATCTACCGGGAGGATGTCCCGACGCCAGAGGAAATCCTGCACCTCAGGGAGCAGGACAAGGTGCACTATCTTGGCGAGCCGTACCTGGCTGGAATCGCGGAAGCTGAGAAGACGACGGACGTTACCCAATGGGACGACGACCGGGTTCGCAGGGCGATAGCGTTCTACTACTGCTCGGAACTCTCGGATCACAACCCTGAACCTGACTGGTATCGACGGCTCCTTGTCCGGCGCCCGAGGATCATCGCCGATGTGCAGGTGCAGTTCGCGGTGTCCGCGTTCCGCCGCGGCCGTGAGCACATCGCCAAGCTATGGGAACTCTCGTGCGAGTCGGAGTACGCGGGAGTCGCCAGACAGGCGAGTCTGCCGCTGCTGCGGGCCTTTCCGACGCGCTGCAAGCTGAAGCAGATGCAGGCACTGGACTCTCTGCTCAAGGCTGCAATTCAGCATGCGGACCGGCCGTCCTTTCAGGAATTGATTGACACAAAGCTGTCCCGGAGAAGCATGAACGATGCCCAGCGAGTGTATTGGTTGGCCGCCGGTGTCATCGTTGCGCCGGGGGTGTATCGCGATCAACTGAGAGACTTCGCGCAGTCCCGGGAGGACCGGACTCGGCACCTGATGGCGTTCTTCGGGATTCCCAGACCCGCTCAGTTCTCGTTCGATGAGTTGGGGCATCCAACCTTGGAACTTCTCATTCTCCTGGGCGGAAGCAGTGTCGGGCCGGACCAGCAATGGGCTGACAAGGCGGGATTCGTTACTCCTGCCATGCAGGCCTCCCGCCTCGTTGGTGACCTGATCCGGCGCCTCGCTGCCTTTCCTACCCAGGAGGCGAGCGATGCTCTTGGCAGGCTCGTCGCAGACCAGGAGTTGTCCCAGTGGCATGGCGTGCTGTCACGTGCCCAGGACGAGCAACGGGTGATCCGCCGCGACGCCGGCTATCGCCATCCCGACATCGAGCAGGTCTGCCAGACCTTGGAGGGCGCTACTCCCGCCAACGCCGCCGATCTCGCGGCTCTCCTGATGGACCGGCTGGAGGAGCTCGCCCGGCAGATCCGTACCGGAAATACCGACGACTGGCACCAGTACTGGAACGAGCCGAGCGGGGAGTCGCCCACTCCCAAGCACGAGGACCAATGCCGCGACGCCTTGCTCTCAGACCTCCGGCCACTGATCCCAGCCGAAGTCGACGCCCAGCCCGAGGGACCGTACGCCAACGACAAACGCGCCGACATCCGCGTATCCTGCCGTGACTTCCAGGTGCCAGTGGAAGTCAAGAAGAGCATGCATCCGAAGCTGTGGAGCGCTGTCCGCGACCAGTTGATCGCCAAGTACACCATCGCACCGGACACCGGCGGATACGGAGTCTACCTCGTATTGTGGTTCGGCAAGGACACCAAGCCGTCCCCCTCTGGAGGCCGCCCTGCTGACCCAGAGGAGTTGTGCGAGAGGCTTGCAGCCGAAGCAGACCTGACCCCTCTCGAGGCACGCAAGATCTCGATCTGCGTCGTCGACGTGAGTCGCCCGGCCGGCTGAGCAAACGTGACCGGCCAGCTCTTCACCCACTTGACAGGGCTCCGGCCTCGCGAGACGTTAGGCCACGGGTCCGGCTACCATGGACAAGGAGAGGGATAAGTGCACTTGAAGGCGGTGGCGCAGACGGCCAGGAACTACGTTGAGGATCTCTTCTCCGAAGAAGGGATCATCAACGTCGGGTTGGAGGAGATCGAATTCGATGAGCAGAGAGAGAGTTGGATTGTAACCGTCGGGTTCTCTCGCCCATGGAACCAAAAAAACCGCCTTACGGCTGCTCTGGAGCTTCCGGAGCGCTCGTACAAGGTCCTTCACATCGCTGACAACGACGGCCGTGTGCTGTCTCTCAAGGACCGCTTGCTGAGCAACCGGAACTGATCCATGCCGCCGTCCGGCTACTTTGTGGACGCCAGTCTTCTCGTACTTCTGGTGGTAGGCAGTCTGGACCGGGATCTCATCGCGAAGCACCGGCGGCTCCGGACCTACTCGTCGGATGACTACGAGATTCTGATCAAGCTGCTCGATCCGGTTGAACGGGTTCTCGTCACGCCGAATACCCTCACCGAGACCTCAAACCTGCTTGCTCAGCACCCAGAGCCGGAGCGGTCGCGATTCTTCGAGAGGCTCCGGTTCATCATCGGGGAAGCCAGGGAGGTCGTGGTTGCCAGTGTCATCGCATCGGACAACAGCGCATTCGAGCGGTTGGGGCTGACCGACGCGGCCCTCCTCGAAGCGATCACGCCGGATACTCCGCTGGTGACCGTGGATCTCGATCTCTACCTGAAAGCCAACGCGGGCGGGCAGGAAGTCGCCCTCAACTTCACCCATTTCCGGAACCTGTAGGAAGCCCATACATGTCCCGGGAGACCGGCGGCGCCGAGCGTGTGACCATCTGGCCGGCCGGCGCAGTCGCCCCCGTGATGGCGTGCGCTTGGCTATCGCCGAGGTTGGGATGCGCGCAGTA
>JAPPDQ010000436.1:3639-3855 GCA_028875495.1 Chloroflexota bacterium | reverse complement strand
CTCCCACTGGCCCCACGACACCGTCGGCGCGCACGCCCTCGCCACGCAAATGCTCCTCATCGCCACCGACACGGCAGCGGGAATCCGCGAAGGGAAGAGCTACTCTCCGACCGGAGGCGATACGGGAGGATGGACGGCGCAGATCTTCTACCACGACCAGCGCGGACGCACCAACGTGCTCGAAAGCCTGCATCCGAGGATGCCGGACACCATCAT
>JAPPDQ010000436.1:0-3629 GCA_028875495.1 Chloroflexota bacterium | reverse complement strand
ATCGACATCAGCGATGTAGTCAAACTCAAGGCCCAGGCGATGAACAAGTTCACGTCCCAGCACTACTCGGAGGGTGGCGGACTCCAGCGCAAGCTCGGGGAGGTGCTGGACGGCGGGATAGCCGCGCTTCACACTCGCGTTCCGTATGCCGAGGCGTTTCTGAGACACAACCCGGAACTGCACGAGTACCTGCCGGTCAGCGAGTACGGCATGAAGATTTCTCGCGAGACGACGACCGAGTTCGTCTCCCGGATGGTGCTCTAAATGAGGGCCGCGCGACTGGTTGGGCCCCGAAACTTTGAGATCGTCGATGCGCCCGTTCCAACGGTGTCCGACGGGAACTGTCTCGTGGAGATCGAAAGCTGGTCGATCTGCGGGAGCGACATTCGGCACACCTACGGGACGGTGCTCGCTGAGGAAGACTATCCCATGCAGATCGGACATCCCGCCCACGAGATCGCGGGAACGGTCGTGGAGACCCGCTCCGACCGCTTCCGTGAGGGCGACCGTGTCATCGTACTTCCGACGAGTGATACGGCGCTCGTCGAGTACATCGAGGCCCTGCCGGAGCGGATGATCGCTCTCCCTGACGACGGTCCGACGAACGAGTGGCTCATGTGCCAGCCGTCGGGCACGGTGATATACGGCTGCCAGCAACTTGGAACGTTGCTGGGCAAGAACGTCGTCGTGCTGGGGCAGGGCGCCATCGGGCTCTCATTCACGGCAATTCTGTCGCGCTCGGGCGTGTCGAACCTCATAGCCGTTGACCCGCTCGACTACCGCCTTGAATATTCCGAGAAATTCGGGGCGACACACACCGTCAATCCCACGGTGACACCGACCGAGGATGCCGTGCTCGACATTCTTGATGGTAAGAAGCCCGACATCGTCGTCGAGGCGGCAGGATATACCGATACGCTGAACGTGGCTCTCAGGCTCGTGAAGAGCTTCGGTACCGTCATGATGTTCGGCATTCAGCAGAAGAGCAGGGAGCACGGCTTCGTCGTGCCGATGGAGTACAAGGACTTCCGTGGGAGCAATGCCCGCCTGAAGACCGTGGCGGCAGGGCACACCGAGGACATCACTTCGCACATCGAGCTCATGGTCGAACTCAAGCGGCGCGGCTGGTGGGACCCAGCGGATCTCATCACGCACCGCCTGCCGTTCGAGGGAGTCCAGCGCGCCTTCGACATGTACGTCGACCACGACGACGGCATCGTCAAGGTTGTGATGGAGCGCTAGACGGCCTGCTTTTTGAGCTTCGAGACGAACTTCTTGCGGAACTTCGAGACCTTGGGGCGGACAACCACGAAGCAGTAGGGCTGGAAGGGGTTCTTCTCGAAGTACCGCTGGTGGTACTCCTCCGCCTCGAAGAACATATCGAGGGCAGTGATCTCAGTCACGATGGGGTCATCCCACACTTCTGCGACCGTCATCTCCTCGATGACCTCCTCGGCGATGAGCCTCTGGTCCTCGTCGTGGAAGTAGACCGCCGACCGATATTGGGTGCCAACGTCGTTGCCCTGCTGGTTCAGGGTCGTCGGGTCGTGAATCGTGAAGAAGACCTCGAGGAGCTCCCGGAAGCTCACCATGTCTGGGTCGTACGCGATCTGAACGACCTCGGCGTGGCCGGTCGTCCCGGAGCACACCGCCTCGTAGGTAGGACTGAGGTCGTGCCCGCCGGCATACCCCGACACCACCGACTCGACGCCGCGCAGCTCGTTATACACGGCCTCCAGGCACCAGAAGCATCCGCCGGCCAGCGTGGCGAGGAGGTTTCCGTCACCGGAGCGATTTCCGTTTTGTTGGTTCATTGCGGTCTCCTGTTGGTGAAGTGACGTACCGAGAACTCGCGGCGCAGAGATATCGTGGAAGAAGTATACCAGTGCGCGGGGTTTCTCATCCCGTCTCACTGTGAAACGGATTCGCTGCATTGTTGGGTAGTAACAACGTGCATTCTCAGGTGGTACCATTCGATTTGTCGGTGATCCATTTTCGCCCCAAACGCCCTCGGAACCAATCTATGCAACCCGGAAAACTTCCCCTCGATCTGCTCTCTCGTCTCCTCGACGAGATCGACGTACGGGACCCACGTGTCGTACTCGGCGCAAGGGCGGGGGAGGACGCGGCCCTCATCGACTTCGGCGACCGCTACCTCGTGGCCAAGACCGATCCGATCACCTTCGCGACCGACCTCATAGGCTGGTATATGGTGCAGATCAATGCAAACGATATCGCCGTCATGGGAGGCACGCCCCGCTGGCTTATGACTACACTCCTGCTTCCCGACACCACGTCCGAGAGGGAGGTGGAGAGTATCTTCAAGCAAGTTCAGGAGGCCTGCGACGACCTGAACATCACCCTCATCGGCGGCCACACCGAGATCACCTACGACCTTCCTCGTCCCATCGCTGTTGGCGCGATGCTGGGTGAAGTACCGAAGGAACGAGCCGTTCTCACGTCGGGTGCGCGACCCGGAGACAGCATCGTTTTGACGAAGGCCATCGCTATGGAGGGCATATCGATACTTGCCCGGGACGCCGCTAACGACCTCTTAGAGCGTGGAGTTGCGCTCGACACCATCAACCGCGCCAAGGAATTTCTATTCAGTCCCGGCATCAGCGTCGTTCCGGAAGCCTCGATAGCGTGTGCCGTGGTGGACGTTCACGCCATGCACGATCCGACCGAAGGGGGGCTCTCAGGGGGCCTTGTCGAGATGGCGGCCGCGGCCAACGTCGGACTGCTTATCGATATGGAGGCCGTTCCGGTTCTCCCGGAATGCCGAGAGATATGCAACGCACTTGGTCTTGATCCCTTAGGTCTGATCGCCTCAGGCGCCTCGCTTGCCGCCTTGCCGCCCAGCGAGGTTGAGACGTTGATAACTGCCCTCGCACGCGAAGGCATCGCTGCCAGCGAGATCGGCACGGTCACCGATCCGGCTGATGGCATTAAAGTCCGATACGGAGATGAAGTTCGCGATTTGCCAACGTTCCCTAGGGACGAGTTGGCCCGCTGGTTCGGTGGCTAGTTCCTGATATCTGCTAGTCCGACCGAGAAATCGGGATACGCAGAGGAAACCGCCCGCTCTCACCGTTGCCTAAGTGGTCGTGCGCAGGTCGTCGGCGGCAAGGACTCGGACGGTCATGCGCTGATGGCGGGCCCCGGCTTGGCGGCGGAGCACGATGAGTACGCCGACGAGCCAGAAGGCGGACATGAGGGTGATGAGAGACCAGTGCCATTGGTAGAAGAGGGCGATGCCGGTGAGGATGATGTTGACGAATGAGAGCGGCACAAGCACCTTCCAGCCGAACGCCATGAGCTGATCGATCCGCAGGCGCGGGTAGGTTCCCCGAATCCAGAAGATGACGAGAATCACTGCGTAGGTCTTGACGAGGAACCAGGCGACCGAGAGCAGGGTGTGAAGAGGGCCGTCGAAGGGCATATCCGGCCAGCGCCAGCCGCCGAGGAAGAGGAGGGTCGTCAGGGCGGCGACGGTGAAGGTGTTGATGTACTCCGCGAGGAAGAATACGGCCCAGTGAGCGCCACTGTATTCCACGAAGGGGCCGCCGACGACCTCCGACTCGGCATGGTGTATGTCGAAGGGAGTGCGTCCAAGCTCCGCCAGGGCC
>JAPPDQ010000578.1 GCA_028875495.1 Chloroflexota bacterium | reverse complement strand
CGCTGTTCGGGTCTGTCTACTTCAGGTCTGTCTGACTGTGTGCTGGTGCAGTACGTCAATTGACCCCAATAGCCGGCAACACCTCTAAGTTCATCGGGAATGCAACCGCGCAGTTCATTCCCATAAAGCGTCATCGTTGCGAGACTCCCGAGTGACTTTAGCTGTTCGGGAAACTCTCCGATCAGCCTATTGTTGGGCAACAATAGTTCATGCAGGCTGCGTAACTCTCCTAGTTTGCTGGGGATCTCCCCGGACAACGAATTCCGACTGAGATCCAGAACCCGCAGCTTCTCAAGGTTCCCGAGTTCTGGAGGGATGGCCCCACTGAGTTCGTTGAGATTCAACTTGAGAGTTCTCAGTCCAGAGAGCTTCCCAAACTCTGAAGGTACAACCCCGTTCAGGCCCTTCCTGACTAGTCTGACGCTGACAACTCTATGTGGACTGTCCCCGATTGTGATGCCCTCCCAGAGTCTTAACGGAAGTTCCTCACTCCAGTTGAGTGCCCCGTCACCCGCTAAGGCATTCCTTAGTTCCAGCAAAGTCAAACAGTCTTCCACTAAACCGGGGTTGGCAGCCGGATTGAGCACTGTGGTCCCGTTGGCGCAGGGTTTGGTTATGGGAGTGGGCGTTGGCGTGTAGGTTGGAGTCGGTGTTGGGGAGGGTATGGAAGTCGGCGTCGGAGTCGGAGTCGGAGTGGGTGAGGGCGTCGAAGTCGAGGTGGGAATAGGGGTTGGCGAATTTGTCGGAGTAGGGGATGTCGAGGGCGTGAAAGTGGAAGTAGGAATTGGCGTCGGTGAGGGTGACGGTGTTGAGGTGTGAGTGGCGGTTGGGGTATTGGTCGGAGTTGGGGCCGCTGTTGGCGTGTTTGTGGGTATCGGCGTCCAGGTCGGAGTAGAGGTGGAGGTAGGAGTTGCGGTCGAAGTCGGAGACGCCGTGGGCGTTGGTGTAGATGTAGGGACTAGGGTCGGGGTGGGAGTGAGAGTGTGAAGCGGTGTGGGCGTTGACGTGGGAACGGAAGTAGGCGTTATGGCGAGCTTCGTCGCGGCCTGATCTTCAACCGGTGTGGCCGTTTCGGGCGTAGCCTGCCCATCGAGGATGGTCGCTACTTGAGGTTGGGCTGTCGTGTCGACGTCGGGCGGGTCGTCGCCGCAGGCTACTGTCGAGACGACAATAGCCGTCAAGATAGTGACTGCTGTTGCTTGGATTTTTGGCAACGGCATACCACAGGTATCAGGCGGAGGATTCGCTCCGCCTGATTCGACTACGAGAGGTTATTCCTATGCCAGCGTGGCTTCGACGCTCAGTTCGACGTTGCCGGCGATGGCCGCGGATATGGGGCAGCCGTCCTTGGCTCCCTCCGCTGCCTCTTGGAAGCTTTCGGCGGTCGCTCCGGGGACTGTGCCGGTGACGGTCAGGGCGCTGCTTGCGACCTTCCAGCCGACTTCCTGCTGCGCGAACGTGACCGTTGCGCTCACTTCCAGCTTGGTCGGTGGGGTGTCAGCTTGAGTAAGCATATTGGACAGGGCCATGCAGTAGCAGGCCGCGTGCGACGATGCGAGCAGCTCTTCCGGGCTCGTCGTCGTGATGCCGCGGTCCGTCCTCGCGGCCCATGAGACCGCCTGATCACTGAAGGCGCCGCTGGACGCGCTCACCTGTCCGCTTCCCTCCAGAAGCGATCCCTCCCATACCGCGTTCGCCGTGCTCTTCGCTGTTGCCAGTGCCATATTTTGTCTCCTTCCTGAGTGTTTTGGGGCTTTGCATGTTGGCGTCGATACGCGCCGACATATCATACTCCGTGCTGGGGTCGGTGTGCAGGGGAAGGAAAGAAGAAAGAAGAGAAGAAAGGAGAAAGTAATGCGTGTTGAGCGAAGGGCGGAATACCGTCACCCAATTTAGATTCCCCGTTCGGCGTTGCCGTGCTACCATCAATAGCATGGACTCACGGTACGTACGCAATTTCTGCATCATCGCGCATATCGATCACGGCAAGTCGACGCTTGCCGACCGGCTGCTCGAAGTCACCGGCGCGCTCGACAGGCGGGAGATGGTCGAGCAGGTGCTCGACTCGATGGAGCTTGAGCGGGAGCGAGGCATCACCATCAAGGCCCAGGCCGTGCGTCTGTCGTACAAAGGCAGGGACGGGCAGCCGTACCAGCTCAACCTGATCGACACACCCGGCCACGTCGACTTTTCCTACGAGGTGTCGCGGAGTCTGGCCGCCTGCGAGGGTGCTCTGCTCGTCGTGGACGCCACGCAAGGCATCCAAGCGCAGACCCTGGCGAATGTGTACCTTGCGCTGGAGAATGACCTAGAGATCATTCCGGTTATCAATAAAGTAGACCTTGACGCGGCGGAGCCGGAGCGCATTGCCGAAGAAGTGATGCAGGCTTTCGGGTTCGAGCGGGAGGAGCTTCTCTTCGTTTCAGGAAAGACGGGGACGGGGGTGTCCGAACTGCTCGATGCCGTTGTCGAACGTGTTCCGCCTCCGACCGGTGAACCGGAAATGCCCTTTCGCGCGCTGATCTTCGATTCCAAGTACGACAGCTACAAGGGCGTGGTCGCCTACGTCCGCGTGCGCGACGGAGAGATTCTTCCCAACAGCCGCGTCCGCATCATGTCGAACGGCAAGGAGAGCCAAGCCCTCGAACTGGGATACTTCAGCCCCGACGCGGTGGAGGCGAACGCTCTCGAAGCAGGGCAGGTCGGGTACATCGCGACAGGACTGAAGGCCGTCGGTGATGCCCCGGTCGGTGATACGATCACACTTGCGGACAATCCCGCCGCGGAGACGCTCGCGGCGTACCGTCCCCTCAAGCCGATGGTCTTCGCCGGACTGTATCCCGCCGACGGCGAGGAGTATCTCGGCCTTCGCGACGCTCTCGAAAAGCTGCAGTTGAATGACGCAGCGCTGACGTACGAGGCGGAAAGCTCCGCAGCCCTGGGAACGGGGTTCCGGTGCGGCTTTCTCGGCCTTCTCCACATGGACGTGGTGCAGGAGCGGCTCGAACGCGAGTACGACATCAACCTGATCGCCACGTCGCCGAGCGTGGCATTCCGAGTGCTCACCACGGACGGTGAGATAACCGAGATCGATAATCCGTCCCGTCTGCCCGAAGTAAGCCTCATCGAAGAGATTCGAGAACCGTGGGTCGATCTGACTATCATCGTGCCCGCCAACTTCATCGGCGCGATGATGGACCTCGTGACGGAGCGTCGGGGTGTCTTCAACCGAATGGAGTACATCCAGTACGGGCCGTCGGGCAATGGGGCAGAGGGGAACGGCGTGTCAGCCGACATAGGAGCGCAGTCGGTCTCCCAGACCCGCGTGATGATGGAATTCTCTATGCCGCTGTCGGAGATGCTGATCGACTTCTACGACCGGCTCAAATCGACCACACAGGGCTACGCCTCGATGGACTACTCGCTGAGCGACTATCGCGCCGAGAGGCTCGTGAAGCTCGAAATCCTGGTAAATGGGCAGCCGGTCGACGCGCTCTCGGTCATCGTCCACCGCGAAGGCGCGTACGAGCGTGGCAGGGACCTCGTCAAGAAGCTGCGAACCCTGATCCCGCGCCAGATGTTCGAGGTGCCGATCCAGGCCGCAATTGGCGGCAAGGTCCTCGCGCGGGAGACGGTCAAGGCGCTGCGAAAGAACGTTCTCGCCAAGTGCTACGGGGGAGACGTGACCCGCAAGCGAAAGCTGCTCGAACAGCAGGCCGAGGGCAAGAAGAGGATGAAGAAAGTCGGCAGCGTCGAGATACCGCAGGAAGCCTTTATGAGCATCCTAAAGGTGGAGCGTTAGGGGCGGGACGGGGTCGGTAATTCACGATGTCGACGGGCGTTAGACCTTAGATTCCTCCCTA
>JAPPDQ010000452.1 GCA_028875495.1 Chloroflexota bacterium | reverse complement strand
CGTTCGCGTGGATGATAACGGGACCGTTGGGTGGGAGGCTCTCGGACAAATTCGGCTGGACGCCGTTCAATGTGGGCGGGCTGCTCCTCTCGGCAGTTGGACTGTTCATCCTCTCGCGGGCGACGGAGATGTCGCCGTTGTGGCTGATCGTCGTGGGTACGGTGACGCAGAGCGTCGGGACCGGGACATTCAATGCACCGAACAACAGCTCAATATTCAGCGTGGTGGAGCGCAGGAGGTACGGGGTGATATCGGGATTCATCAACCTCGTGCGGAACACGGCAAACATCACGGGAATCGCCGTCGCGACGACCATCGTCGTCACGGTGATGGGCTCCCAGGGGTTCGAGCCAAGCCTCGCCGCAGTGTCGGACTCCGGCGCCGAAGGGGTGCTCGGAGCGTTCACGTCCGGGATGAAGACTGCCTACCTCACGATGTCTGGGCTGGTGTTGCTAGGCGCTGCGTTGTCGGTGCTCAAAGGTGGCCGGGGTAGGTCAGGAGACTTGCCGGAAGGAACCGGTAACCGAGTGGAGGAAACTGAGGCCAAGAGCTAGGTCGAGGCCTCCCGAAATCTATTCTGTTACTCGATCGACCGTCGTCTTGGGATCGACCTC
The DNA here is from genome assembly GCA_028875495.1 of Chloroflexota bacterium. GTDB lineage: Bacteria > Chloroflexota > Dehalococcoidia > Lucifugimonadales > VXLM01 > VXLM01. The sequence goes on along the minus strand of JAPPDQ010000452.1, from coordinate 3,250 downwards.
AACTGAGGCTCACTCCCGCCGAGACTCGCCAGTCTCGTGGCACTTTCCCGTTCCACGAGGGCGCGTAGGCCCGCACTCACGAGCGCATTCACGTCAAGTATGCCAGTGAGTCGGCCTGCTTCTTTCAGCAGGCTCTCATCTATGTCAACGGTTACTTTCATACATCCTCCATTGCCGGAACACAATGAGGATTATAACCTGCCTATCCCACCGGCGGGCGGTGCTGGATCCACGGGCGGGCCTCCTCGAAGGCGGCGGAGGCGGCAAAGACGGTTGACTCGGCCCCGTGGTCGCCGATGATGTGCAGGCCAATGGGCAGGCCGTCGGACGAGAACCCGCAGGGAATGCTTGCAGCGGTCGAACCGATCATGTTGATGGGCATCGTGTACGGCGTGTAGCCCCAGAACCAGTGCACGTCACGCCCGCCGATCATGGCCGGAGGCTCGCCGACCGGGAAGGCAGGCGTCGCGAGGGTGGGCGTCAGAATCAGGTCGTACTCGTCGAATGCATCGGCGAACTGCGACTTGAGCACGTCGACATGGCCGAGCGCGTTAACGAACTCCGCTCCAGTTATGTTCTTGCCCGTTTCGAGGGACTCCAGCGCGTACCATGAGAGCTTATCGCGGTTATCGTCGAATACTCCCGCGACGCGGGCGTACATGATGGCGGTGAACAGGGGCCAGAAGTGATCGAACGGTGTGTCGAGCACGAGATCGACCTCTTCGACCACGGCACCCAATTCCTCGAACGCTCTTGCACCCGCTGCCGCCGAATCACGTATTTCAGGTTCAACCGCGGCGAAACCCAAATCAGCGCTCCAGCCGATCCGCATACCCTCGACGCCCTTCGACAGCGCGGCAACGTAGTCATCGGGCTCGTCGCGCAGGGCTCCGGGATCGCGAGGGTCGCGCCCGGCCAGGACTTGGAGCAGCACCGCTGAGTCGGCGACGGTGCGTGTCATGGGGCCGGGCTGGCTGAAGAGGTTGGCGGCAGGATCGGCTCCCGGTCCGAGATAATAGGATATTCGTCCCTGTGTCGGCTTGATGCCGTAGATGCCGCAGAACCCTGCGGGGATGCGGATCGACCCTCCGCCGTCGCTACCGGTAGCCAGAGCGCAGAGGCCGGCTGCCACCGACGCGCCCGCGCCTCCGCTCGAACCGCCGGTCGTACGCTCGGTGTTCCACGGGTTGCGGCAGTGGTCTCCGAGGCGGTTTTCCGTGTGGCCGAGCAGGCCGTACTCCGGCGTGTTCGTCTTGCCGAGGATCACTGCTCCCGCCTTCTTGACTCGCTCGACGACGACGGAGTCGTACGCCGCAATGCGGTCGGCGAATATCAGCGAACCACTGGTCGTTCGAATGCCTGCCGTCATCTCCAGGTCCTTGATGGATATCGGCAGACCGTGCAGCGGGCCGAGATCGTCGCCGCGCGCTACGGAGCGGTCGGCCTCCTCGGCCATCTCGAGGGCGAGGTCGGACGTGACAGTCAAATACGAGTTGAACTGCGAGTCGAGCGCGTCGATGCGTTCGAGATAGAGCTTCGTCATCTCGACGGACGAGACCTTCTTCTCGGCAATCATCGAACGGATTTCGGTCGCGGGCAGGTAGGCGAGATCGGTGTTTGACATGGGGTACCTTTCGGTAGTGAAGTTTGGCCGAGCGAGTGTAGCATCGGACTTTTAGGCAGTCAATGAACGGTCGCAGTGGTATACTCGTTGCGGAAACTTTCGACTCTAACGGCCAGGAGACATAGAGATGAGCTTGCAGCAGGCGACGCCCGGGCCATGGACGCACAACGAGGGCAATCCCACCCGCATCATCGGGCCGGACGACGAGACGGTGGCAATGGTCTACGGGGGGTCTGTCGGGCTTGAGAAGCAGTTCGAGAACGCCGCGCTCATGGCTGCCGCGCCATCGTTGTACACCTACGTTTCCGAGCGGGCTTCAGCCGGGGAGACCAACGCGCAACAGATCGTCGAGTCTCTGGAAGGGGACGGCTCCGTATCAGGACCTTGGAAGTACGACGACTTCAATCCCCGCCAGATCATCGACACCGCGTCGACTACTATCGCGTCGGTCTTCGGCAGGATGAGTGACGACGGAATCCAGCTTGCGAACGCGCGACTCATCGGAGCGGCTCCCGTCATGCGGGACTACGTGCGTTCGCGGTCGGAAGCGGGTGACGCCGCCGCCGTGGGACTGCTTGAGTCCACCCGGCCACAGGATTCCCCCGACTAACCGTCCCCACGCGGAGGTTCGTACAGGTCGGTGTCGGGGTAGAAGTCTGTCCAGGCGAACCAGAAGGAAATGATGTAGGGATAGGGATCGAGTCGCTTCCCACTCAACGGGCCACTGACAGCAAGGCCGGAAGTCTTGTCCCAAGTCGAGTTTGAGGCAGTGTCGAGCATCGACATAGTGTCGATCGACTCGAACTCCAGCACCTCCCCGTCCAACGTGCGTCGGAAGATCGCAGCCCCGCCGCCTTCACGATCAATCGCGGCTACTATGGGCGTATCCTCGAACTCGTGATTGACGACCTCCGCCTCCAATAGATCGAGATAGTTATAGGCGATTTGCCCCTCATCCCCCGTCACTCCGAGGACAAGGTCTTTCCTTCGAAGGCGGTCGTCGGGGTTTTGTTCGCCGAGGATTCCGGCCTCATACCCGCGGTAGTAGGAGAGGTAGTAATCGTCAATTGGATAGTTGGTCTGGGTATCGAGCACTAACGTATCGGGGTGGAGCTTCATCCAAGTGGCAAAGTTGGTCATCAGCGACGGGACGATCTCAAGCTCCGTGCCCTCCAGCGGTCCGGCGACGGACTTGGCTAGGAATTGACTCCAAATCGACTCGGTCTCCCTGTCATACATGACGAGGGCGTTGAGGATTAGACGCCCCGACACGCCGAAACTGACTGTCTGCTCTTCAAGTTCTCGGCCGTACACTACGGCCGTAAAGCAGAGCGGTCACCACGTGACCGCGATCGGCTTGCCTCCCACGACGTCGTTGACGATCTCGTGCGCGCTGAGATAAGCGACGTGGTAGGCACGGTGTTCATCACCTATCGAGACGCCGATCACCAGATCGGTCTCGCGATATTGAAGTTCCGCTTCTTCGGGAGTGTAGAAGTTCGGATTGAAGATCGCCGGAATAGCGTCTTGAGAGAGAATCTTGGCGACTTCGTACTCTTTGCCGTCAACGACGACTGGGGTGACGTTGAGGGCGCCGCCATCGTTTTCCCTGGGATCGCCTACGCT
>JAPPDQ010000119.1 GCA_028875495.1 Chloroflexota bacterium | reverse complement strand
CGAGGGTGATGTATGTCACTCTTTCCCGTGTGAGTGTCATGCGGGTTCGTCTCCCACTCCTACAACGGTGTCCTTGAGCCTGTCCCAGGCGGTCGTTTCGCTATCGTCGCCGTCGCCCTCTTCGGCGTCCTCGCCTTCCTCACTCGCCGACTCGCGTTCCTTCCGCTCGCGTTCTTCCGCGTCCATTTGGTCCATGTGCTCCCGCAGATGGTAGAAGAGCACGTCCGGCGGAGGGTTCTCCACCACTTCGGCTCCGGTGTAGAGGACCGTAAACCGGAATCCCCGCTGCTTAAGCTCGGCAATCGCCAGTGTCAGACTCTCGGTCACTATGTTGGTGCACAGAACGATTGTCGACCCGAACGGGAACTTGCGCGACTGTTCGAGCAGCGCGCTCGACATCGCGTTCGGTGCGAATGGCCTCGTCAGCGCTAGAGCCGTCAGGATGGTGTGCAGGTGCGCTGGCTCCGAGCTGGGAGGCACGGTCATCGACCGCTGGCTCAGCACGGGCATGTCGTTGGAGAACAGCCCCACGCTGTACTGCCGTTCCGATATGAAGAGCGCCATCGAGGCGGCAATCGATATTACTCGTTCCAGGTCTTCGGGGCTCAGGGAAAGCCAGTACGGCTCCATCGTATCCACCGCCGCCGCGATGATCACGGTGTGGGTCGAACTCGGCTCGAACGTCCTCACCATCAGCCGCTGCTGCTTGGCCGTGGCTTTCCAGTCGATGGTCTTTAGCGGGTCGCCTCGGACGTATTCGCGGATTCCCGCTGGTCGTGACGGGTCCGGGAATATCTCCAGTCCGCCCCGGATTTCACCCAGGGGCCTGGCGGGGGGAATGCCGATCTCGTCCAGCGGGTACACCTTGGGATACACGACCAGCGTGTCCAGTCGTGACGCGATCTTCCGGCTTCGGAAGAACCCGAATGGGTCGCCGCTCTCCATCCTCGCTGGCCCGATGTGGTATTCCCCTCTGCCAACCACGTCGATGCGGTACCGCCACCGGATTCGCTCGTACCACGCCACCGCCGTCGCGTGGCTCAGGCTGTCGATTCCGCTCTGCAGATTTCGTCTGAGCGCGGCGCTGCTAGGCATGATCCCCTGCGGCAGTTGGTCCTCGATGTCCAGCCAGGCAAGCGGTACAGGCTTGCGGTTCGACAGCACGAGGTCCATATAAATTTCGTCCCCGAAGAACACGCGCTCCTGCGGAAACTTTCGCTCATACGTCAGCTTTTGAAGCGCGACCCGGTTCCAGAACCGCGCGATCCCGATGGCAAGGAGCCCCATCAGCCCGAAGGCGATGCCCATGGCGTTGCCGAAGATGACGCTGGCGACCAGCAGGATAGCGAAGAACACTGTCCAGAGCGTCTGCCACGTCCGGTCGCTGGATACCGTGCGTATGGGGTCTTGGGGCTCGACGGTGGGAGTCGCCAAGTTACTGCCTTTCGATGGGGACCTCGACCGTGTCAAGCACGTCGTCGACGATCTGGTCGGCGCTGTTCCCGCGCAACCGCGCGGCCGAACTGAGGATGAGTCTATGCGGCAAGACCGAGCGCGCCAGCAGCTTGACGTCGTCCGGCGTTACGAAGTCTCGTCCCTCCAGCGCCGCCCAGGCCTGCGATGCCTTGTAGAGCGCAAGACCGGCGCGTGGGCTGGCCCCGAGCGAGAGACCCGCGTTGTCGCGCGTGCTCGTAATCACGTCCACGATGTAGCTGCGTACCGAGTCGTCGACTCTCACCCTGGGAGGAACGCCTTGCAGCGCTTCGAGGTCCTGGGAGTTGGTCACGGCATCGACGGCTGGCGGCACGGGATCGTCCTCAAACCGTTTGTATATCTGTCCCTCTTCCTCGGATGTAGGGTACCCGATCACTATGCGCACCATGAATCGGTCGAGCTGGGCCTCAGGAAGCGGGAAGGTGCCCTCCATCTCCACCGGGTTCTGCGTTGCCATCACCATGAACGGCTCCGGCAATGTCATGCTGTCCCCGTCGATGGTTGCCTGCCTCTCCTGCATGGCCTCCAGTAGCGATGACTGCGTACGGGGCGTCGCCCGGTTGATCTCGTCCGTCAGGACGATCTGACTGAAGACCGGTCCCTCGCGGAATTCGAACTCGCCGACCTTCTGGTTGTAGAAGTTGACTCCGAGCACGTCCGAGGGCATCAGGTCCGGCGTGCACTGGATGCGGTGAAAGTCGCATCCCAGCGACTGTGCCAGCGCCTTCGCCATCGTCGTCTTGCCTGTCCCCGGCACGTCCTCCAGGAGGGCGTGTCCCTTGCAGAGAAGGGCCACCAGTGCCAGATTGATGGCGTCGTCCTTTCCGACGATGATCTTCTGCACGTTTTCTCTGATGTTTGCCGCTACATCCCGAACATCACCAACCGTCTTCGCGCTTACCATGGTTCCTCCATTCAACCGACGCCATTGAGACGTGTCATTTTCGCATTATGGTCTTGAGGCAAACTAACTCCGTCTCTGCCATTATTAGGCAATAGACGGTGTGTGTGCAATTATATGGACTGTGTCTCGCCGTTCTTGTGCATATGGCAAGGGCGAGACACCGGATGGCCTACGGCGAGACGGCCATAGTCAGCCAGGTGCCGACACGGGGATCGAATAGCTCCACGAGATGCCCGGCGCTGCCGTCATTGCTCCAACCGCCTGCCACCATTATTCGTCCATCGGACATCATGGCCGCGGAGTGGTCGGTTCTCGCCAACGCCAGACTCCCGGCCGGATACCATGTATTCATTTCAGGGTCGTACATTTCCGCCTTTGCGATCGTCGAAGCGGCTCCCGCCCCGCCAACTACTAAAACGCGACCGTCCCTCAAGACCGTTGCCGAGTGACCGGCGCGGTTTACCTCGAACCTGCCTGCCGATCTCCAACTATTGGTTATCGGATTGTAGATCTCGGCCGTATTTCGCATAGCGGCTGAACCCGCTCCGATGTGACTCCCTCCCGAAACGAGCACCCGGCCGTCGTGAAGCACGGATGCCGTCGGGACCGATCTTGCCTCGCTCATGTGTCCCACCAAAGACCACGTCTGCGTGGCGGGATCATATACCTCTGCCGACGTGAGCGTCCGAAGATCGCTGTCGAACCCGCCTACGACGAGCACTCGCCCGTCGTTGAGCAGCGCCGCTGCATGGTGGGCGCGTCCGTGGTGCATTACGCTCGTCGATGTCCAAGCGTCGTCCAGGGGGTCGAATATCTCGACGGTGTGCAGTACGTCCCCAGATATCTTTCTTCCACCCGTGACCAGCACCCGCCCGTCGAGCAGCAGGGTCGAGGTGTGCCACCTACGCTTATCCGCTAGATATGCCGTTGATTGCCAAACGTTCTTGGCAGGCCGGTAGACCCGGGCTCCGTCCCTGTTGCCCGGACTCGAAAGATCCCCGACAACCAGCACCCTCCCGTCGGGCAGCGCCGTAACGGAGTCTCCCCGTCTCGTCCGCGCCTTGACCGCCAAGTGCGGTACGAAACTGGTCAACTCGATGCGGGGAAGGTCGGCGTGGTGAGGATGAGTGTCGAGGTCCGAGAGCCCCACACCGACAAGGGGAGTATCTACCCGGTCGCCGACGGTGATCTGGTCCCTTATCGCCGTCACGGATCCCGCCGTCAGGAAGAGTGCCCCCGTCACCAACATTATCCCTACGGCGATCCGGCTCCTGAATGCGAGACCCAGCGCCCCGCCCTTTTGTTGGAGTGTTCTTGCGCTCCTTCCAAGGGCGTCGCGCTCCGCTCCCCGTCCTGCCATCCGCCAAGATAGGTCCATCGGGATCCCAAGCAGAAGCCTGCTGCAGATATGGAAACCAATGAAAGGAGATGACTTTCCCTGTCCGCGGGCGAAATCGACCTCTTCCCA
>JAPPDQ010000320.1 GCA_028875495.1 Chloroflexota bacterium | reverse complement strand
ATTCTCCCAATCGAACTCACGTCGCCCGAATGTGTCGGTCTGTTCGATGACGATAACCTTGTTGTCTTCCAGTATCCAACCTGTGGCAAGGTCTCCCTCCTTCTTCATCCGGGTGGTCGGCCTGAGAAGGTGCTCGACCTGTGTCTTGACTCTCTCGTGGCGCTTGTCCGCGTACTCGTTCCACCTGATAGGAGCGCACCAATTGGGCGGGGTATCGTCCAGCAAGTCGGCGATCAGCTCAGACAGGGCGGTGGAGGAGAACTCAAGCCAGTCGTCTGGTTTGGGATCTTCTTCGAGTCGAGTGAAAACCCTCCCCAAGTATTTTCGGTAGAAATGGGTAGACAGGTCTCGGCGCACTTCTTGTATTTTCAGATGTAACTCGTGGCGTAAGCTCTCCTTGTAGGACGGGAGCGCGGTCGTGGTGTAAATCATTAAGCTGCGCTTTACGATCTGGTCGGTGAACGCCTTAAGCTCCTGATTCATCGACAGCACGAAACAGGGATACTCACTCACTAGGGGAGGTAATTCGTCTTTGATTATGTCTTCGCCATGGCTTCGTATGGCGGACTTGCCAATATCATCGAACACGGCTGGGAATCGCTTGTAAGCATGTTGGATGTCTCGGAGCCTTGCCTTTGTGAAGGCGCGCTTATCGACGTTATAGGCCTTGCCGAACATTGAGGTCATTAGGGTGTCGATCAAGCTGGACTTTCCGCAGGACGGCTTGCCATACACTATGGCGAACGACGGGAACCTGAAAACATCTCCGTCGTGGCCCGCTAGTGTCCTCATGTCGCACATGAACGGAGAGAAGTACAGCCAAGACCAAAGTATGAAATAGTCGCGCTGCAGCCTCTCCACGCCCATTCCACCCTCGAACGTACCTTCGTAGTTACGGAAGAACTCGACTAGAAGTTTGGCATCCCTCCTTGCGGTAGCCAGATCGGGTTCTAAGGAGAGCGGCTCTCCAAAGAGGGAAACGGTCTTTGTGTCTTTGTCAATGGAAAGTTCGCGGTGGTCGGTTTCTTCGTCGGACTGCACCACTCGGATACGGCTATATTCTTTGACTACTTGGCGTCTGATGTCGCGAGTTATATGTTGCTTGCCGTTGCGAGGCGGAGGGATGATGTTGGCAACCACGGGGGGAATCGCCGCCTTCATCTTCTCTATGCGTTCAATCTGCGTGGGTACATTGATGTGAACGATGTCGCCTGACTGCTGCCCATTCTCCGTAGTATCGACAACGAGGGTTGAATAGTCGCTTGGGTCTAGTACCGGTACTTCGTGAAGCTTTATCTCTGCATTCTCGACCCGCTCGGAGGGCAGCGGTATCTCATCGGACGCTTGATCTCTAATGGACTCGTACATGCCGAGGTAGTGGTTCCATGCGGAGTCGTCCTCGTCAAAGCACACTAGAGTCTCAGACTGCCGTCCACCAAAAGCTGTCTCAGACAGGTTCGCGGAGCCGATGAGAGCGCGCCTTTTGCCGGACTCCGTGTTTTCAAGCAGGTACAGCTTGGCGTGGGCTATCTGTTTGCGCAGCACTCGAAACCGCGCCTGTCCCTCCCTGACGCGGCTGAGAATGAAGGCGTGGCGTTCGTCGGGTAACTGCTTGATCGCGGCACGGGTATCGCCGATGGCGACCTGTTGGAACGCCAAGATGTCCTTGAGAGTACGTAGGGTGCTTTCGCATCCAAACACGCACTCGAAGTCGCTAAATTCATGCCTCTCGAGTAGCCGGACAATTGCGCTCACGCCTGCCGAATAGGTGAGTATGCGTATACGATCGTAGCCGTCAAACATCGACCAAGAGAACTTGAACTCGGACTCAAATCGGGCGTTAGCCACACGAAGCCCAGTTCCGTCATCAAGGTCGAACCCAAGCGCATCTCCGGGTCTGAGTTCACTCAGAGTCACCCTAAAGCTCCTTACGTAGATTTATCCCATTGTCACTTTTCTGTAAGAGCGAAAATGTATTGTACAATTTCCAGCGTCCTCTGGGGCATCCAAGGAGCCGCAAATGGACTGAAGGAGAAAAGATACGCCCCGCAAGTCTGATAGAATTGCGGCATGGAGCGGCAGACATTCGAGCGGCTGGTGCGAGTGGCCCTTGGCACGATACCGGAGGACTTCCGGCGACGCCTTGAGAATGTCGACATCATCGTCGAGGACTGGCCTTCGCAAGACCAGCTTGCCGGTCATTTCGTGGATGACTCGCACCTCCTCCTCGGCCTGTACGAAGGAGTGCCCCTCACGGAGCGGGCCGACTATCTCGCCATTCTCCCCGACAGGATTACCATCTTCCAGGGGTCGATCGAGTCCATATGCGAGTCGAACGAGGAGATCGTTAGCGAGATTCGCACGACGGTCATCCATGAAGTAGCCCACCACTTCGGCATCGACGACGCGCGGCTGGAGGAACTGGGGGTCTAGGGGTGCTGGGTTCTGGGCCCTAGGTGCCGGGTGACGGAGACTTAGCTGCGGCGTATCTCATGATCGCAACGAGGGGGACGGCCGCCAGGACGACTGCGGCACCAACGAGGAACGGCAGGCCGATGAGGTCGTCGCTGAAGGAGGCGAGCCTGCCACTGCCCGACGCTCCGACGACCACTCCAAATGAGTAGACGGCGTAGAAGACGCCGAAGGCCATTCCTCGCCTGTCAGCGCCCGTAGCGCTCGCTACGAGGGCCGTTGCGGCGGGAAAGACCAGTCCGTACCCCAGTCCGAATACGGCCATGCCCGTAACAACACCTCCATAGCCCTCCAGAACGCCCAGAAGCGCCAGTCCGATGGCAATACCGACGAGGCCCAGCATCATTGGCCCGAATCGCCCATACCGGTCCCCTGCCCGGCTGATCGGACTTGCCATCACGAGCATCGCCACGAGCGCGTAGATGCCGAAGCTGTAGCCCGAACGGGCCGCCGTCTCTCCCTGCTCTTCTAGCATCAGGGGAAGGTGCGTGACGAGCGCCCCGATGCCGACGGTGATGGCGAATGCGGCTGCGTATGCCGACCACAGGGCTGGGTTTCGCCTCGCATCATCCCCTCCTGTGGCGTCGTGTGGGTCGGATTCCCCGTCAGAGACCGAAGGAGAACCGTCGCGAGCGATGAGCAGGAACGCGATCAGCGTAATGACGATGAACGCTGAGTCAACGTAGAAAACGACGTTCGCGCCCCAGACATCGCGGAGAATGCCCGCGGCGGGAGGGCCGATAAGAGCTGCTACTGCTATCAGCGCCCCAGTGATGCCCATCGCGTGTCCCCACCTATCGGCGGCCGTCCTATCCCCAATGATGGAGAACGCCCCCGGCGCGAGCACGGCGGCCCCGATGCCGTGGACGGCCCTCGCCGCCATCATCTGCTCCGGCGTCTGGACAAGCGAGTAGCTGAACACCGCGATGACCGTGATCGCCATGCCCAGAAGCATGGGCGTTCGGCGGCCCCACCTGTCGAGTACGTACCCCGCCCCCAAGTTCCCGAACAGGTTGGTGAACGAGTAGGCCGCGACGATGACGCCCACGAGCGCCGCCGACGCTCCCAGACTCTCGGCGTAGGGCGCGATGGTCGGAAACTGGACGAACAGGTCGAAGAATGCGGCGAACACCACCAGCCGCGCGGCCCAGATGGTGTAACGCGCAATGCCTGCCGATTGAAGTGTGCTTGAAGCCATACGTACCGGTTCGCCTACCGGGAACCAGTGTATAGGATGCGGTCGCCTTGGGCTAGGAAAAGGGAGCGCGCCATGTAGCTGCTACTGCCCAGTGAGGGCCCCTTCCGATACTATCTCAGTACCCTGCCATCGCCTTCGCGCCTCGTGACCCGCGGGATTGAGTTGTTCCTGCTGAACCGCGCGAGCGTAACTGGTTCGAATC
>JAPPDQ010000385.1 GCA_028875495.1 Chloroflexota bacterium | reverse complement strand
CCTTGACCGATGCCAGCCGGTCGAGGGGCTACGCTAGAGGAAGATGTCTTGAAATTCTGAGGTCTTTTGGGGTCTTCTGAGATTCCCGGTCGACTGTTAGTTGCCGCCTCCTCCCTGACCGCCGCCTTGGCCGCCGCCGAAGCCGCCACGACCACGGCCAGCGAAGCCACCGCCGCCAAGACCCGGAATGTCCTCCAGACCTGCCGGAATGACTGCAACCGTGCGGGCTTCTATTGTGCCCTCATCGTCCGCCGCGCCGAACACGCTTACCTGCATTCCCGCTTTGAGGTCTGCCACCGTGCCTTGAAGGGTCTGGATGATGACGGTCTCGTCGTTCACGGCAATCGGCAGGGGTCCTTGCTGAGTCTCCAGCGTGAAGCCGCTGTCGGCAATGCTCTCGATGGAGCCGAATAGCGGACGAGCTCCGCCGCCAGCCTGACCACCTTGCTGCGCCCCGCCAACTGCGGCCTGACCTCCCTGACCGCCACCTGCGCCTCTTCGTCCGAATCCACCCTGTCCCTCCGGGACGACGGTTATCACTCGCGCAAGGGTGCTACCGTCAACGCGTTCGCTGACAACCATGATCTGAGCGCCTTCGGTCAGCTCCGTCGGTTCAAGGACTGACGTGATTCTAATGTTGGCGTTCTCTCCGACGGTTGCCGAGATCGTGGCAAGTTCGGTGGAGACTGACAACGTGCTGCCATTGATGCTCTCAATGGAGCCGACCGCCTGGGTGCCACCACCGCCACCGAATCCACCTTGACCGCCCTGCCCGCCGCCGAACTGCGCACGGAGCCGTTGGATAGCCTCCTGCCGTTCTTCTGCGCTCAGTTCGCCGCTTTGCAGTCGCTGCCTGAGCTGCTGCAGTTCCTCCTGGCTCATCGGCTCTACTGCGGCGGTCTCGCTCTCGGAATCACTGTCTTCCGACTGCGTTTGGACGGCAGCGGCTGCGACGGGTTGGGTCGGTTCAGGCTGAGGGGCAGCTTGGGAGCGTGTGGGCGTCGGGAACTGCGACAGGTCCGCGACCTGCGCGGCAGCGGGAGCGCCGGTTCCGCCTCCACCTCCGCCTCCTTCGTCCGCCGATCCGCACGCGACGGCGAATGCGAGAATAAGTGCACCTGCCAGGATAATCAGCGCTCTACTCATTTCAGTCTCACTTTCTCTATACCTTCTAGCTTGATGGAATATGGGTAGGTTCGAGTCCCTACTCACTACTTTCTCGTCTTACTCGTACCTCAACGCATCTATCGGATGGAGTCTCGACGCGCGAACGGCGGGATAGATGCCGAAGAACAGACCGATTCCCGCCGACACGATCAGCGCGAGCGCGGCAAACTCGTTGCTGAAGCTGGTGTTGAAGGTCTGGGTACCAAGGGTTTGCCCATCGACGGCGTTGGTCATCCAGTATCCAAAGGCCGCTCCCAAGAGACCGCCTCCGATGCTGAGGACGGTCGCCTCGGCCACGAACTGGAAGAGAATGTCTCGCCGCTTCGCGCCCATGGCCTTGCGGATGCCGATCTCGCGCGTACGCTCGGTAACCGACACGAGCATGATGTTCATGATCCCGATGCCGCCGACGAGCAGAGATATGCCCGCGATGATGCCCAGGAAAACGACCAAGGTGTTCGTCGTCTCCTCAAGCGTTTCGATGGTGCTCTGCTGGCTGATGACCGTGAAATCGTCCTCCTCGGTGATGCGGTGACGCAGGCGGAGCACGCCGCTCGTCTCCTCGATACTCCGATCGATGTCCTCCAAGTCCCGAACCTGGACGTTGATGAGGTTTACCGCAACATCGCCGGTCAACGTGCGCTCACCGCTCAGTCTGTAGTAGGCAGTGGTGATTGGTATGAGGACCTGGGTGTCGAAGGTGCCGAACCCGCCTCCTCCTTGGCTCTCCAGCAGGCCGATCACCCGGTACCTTCGGGCGTTGACGCGAACATACTCGCCCACGGGATCGCGGTTCTGGAAGAGTTGCTCGGCCACATTGGAACCGAGTACGATGACCTCGTCCCGGTTGTCGACGTGCTGGGACTTGATGAACATTCCGCTGGCGAGATCGAGGTTCCGGGCCGTGAGATATACGGGAGTTACGCCGACCACCTGCGCGTTGGTGTTGTCACGACCCGCAACGAGGGTTGCGAAGGTGCGGATCTCCGGAGCGGATGCGAGCACGGTAGGAGCGTATACGGGGTCGACGAGCGCGTTGGCGTCGCCGAGCGTAAGCTGTCCGTCTCCCTCGGGCTGAACGAACAGCAGGTTCGTACCAAGCCCCTGAATGATCCCCGTGATCTGCTCGGTCGTGCCGCGCCCTATGGACATCAGTGTAATGACCGCCGTTACGCCGATGACGATGCCCAGCAGCGCAAGTCCGGCGCGGAGCTTGTTGGCCCCAAGGGATGCTATGGCCGTTTTTATGGTCTGGATTGGTGACATGTTTGGTATTTCGTAGTGAGTATTGAGTAGAAAGTGGGGTGTAGGCTAGCGATCTATATGAGGCCGGGTTCGGGCACGAGGACGGGGTCCTGGCGAGTGTCGTCCAGCACTTTGCCATCGAGCATGGTTACGACTCTGGCCGCGTGGGCGGCGATGTCGTGTTCGTGCGTGACGATGACGACGGTGATGCCCGACTGACGGTTCAGTTCCTGGATGATCCACATGATCTCCTGGCTCGAAGTGGTGTCGAGATTCCCCGTCGGCTCGTCCGCCAGGAGTATCGCAGGGTCCTTGACCAGCGCCCTCGCGATGCCGACGCGCTGCTGCTGTCCGCCGGAGAGTTCGACAGGTTTGTGATGCACCCGGTCGGCCAGCCCGACTTTGGCAAGAGCCTCGAGCGAGCGTTCCCTGCGTGTTCGTCCGTTGCCGTAGAGCAGCGGCAGCTCGACGTTCGTCAGGGCAGAGAGCCTCGGCAGGAGGTTGTAGGTCTGGAATACGAAGCCGACCTTGCGGTTCCGAATCCCGGCCAGACGGTCGTCGCTGAGCTTGCCAACGTCCTCTCCGTCGAGGATGTACCTGCCCGCCGTTGGCACGTCGAGGCACCCGATGATGTTCATCATGGTCGACTTGCCCGAGCCTGACGGCCCCATGATCGCGGTCAACTCGCCTCGGCGGATTGTGAGGCTGACGCCGGCGAGCGCGTTCACCTCGATCTCGCCCATGCGATAGACCTTGGTGACGTCTTCCAACTCGATTACGTTTTCGTGATTTTCAGTCATTGGCCTGTGTTGCTATGAAAGGGGTCGTTTCATGTAGGGGCAGGAATACGAATATACTAACGGCCGCCTCCGCCTGCGGGCGCACCTCCACCTCCACCACCACCGGGCCGTCGGCCGCCGAAGCCTCCGACCGCGCGGAATGTCGCGCCGATTCCGCCGAACCCGGCCGTGCTGCTGCCGACGACCTCCATACTGATCGTCTCGCCCTCGTTGAGGCCGCCTTCGACGACGACCCAGAAGTCGTCGCTGATGCCGAGCGTGACCTCACGCTCGACAATGTCGTTGCCGCTCACGACCCTGACCGTCGGCGCCTGCACCGAACCGTAGAGGGCCTGCAGGGGGATGAGGACGGAGTCGGTCTGCTCGCGGATGATGACCTGCGCGGTCGCGCTCAGTCCCTCGGGCAACTGGCCGCTCTCGGACGAGTCCACGCGGATGGTCACGGGGTAGGTCACGATCCCCTGCTGCGAGGTTCCGGTATTGGCGATTGAAGATACCGTGCCCGGCAGGGTCTGATTGCCCAAGGCCTCAAGGCTGACGAAGGCCTGAGACCCGACCTGCAGGAACAGGACGTCGATCTCGTCGACCGAGCCGCTCACCTCGACGATGGACGGCCCGGCGACCTCGATAGCCTGCGTGTTGGCGTTGACCTGCTGTCCCGCC
>JAPPDQ010000301.1 GCA_028875495.1 Chloroflexota bacterium | reverse complement strand
GTGTCGACGAACTCACGGCCTGCTTGCGAGAGTCGCCGTATTCAGCTTGGAAATGAGCGCCGAGCAGATCGGCATTCGCCTCGTTGCAAGCGAGGCTAACATCGACAGCAGCAAGATGCGTGCCAGCCTACTCATGGACCAGGAAGTGCAGCTCGAGCATGACGCCATCGGCTACCTTTCCGAGCTTCCCATCTACATCGACGAGACGCCCTTCCAGCGCATCGTCGAGATGCGCAGCAAGATCACGCGCCTCCACAACGAGGAACCGATAGACCTTCTCATCGTCGACTACATCCAGCTCATCGCCGGATCGAGCGGTCGTTCGGAAAACCGCGTCATGGACATGGGCGAG
The DNA here is from genome assembly GCA_028875495.1 of Chloroflexota bacterium. Lineage (GTDB taxonomy): Bacteria > Chloroflexota > Dehalococcoidia > Lucifugimonadales > VXLM01 > VXLM01. The sequence continues at coordinate 3,528 of JAPPDQ010000301.1, read as the reverse complement.
ATATCCCGCTCCCTCAAGAGCATCGCGCGGGAGCTGGACGTACCCGTCCTTGCCCTCTCCCAGCTGAGCCGCGCTCCCGAACAGCGCCTGAACCACAGGCCCCTCCTGTCCGACCTCCGCGAGAGCGGCAGCATCGAGCAGGACGCCGACGTGGTCGCCTTCATCTACCGCGAGGACAAGTACGTCACGCGAGAGGAGTGGGAAAAGCGCAGCCCCAGCAATCCGTACCCTTCAAACGTCGCCGAGCTCATAGTTGCCAAGCACCGCAACGGGCCAACCGGCTCCGTACACCTCTACTTCCGTGACGACGTGGTACGATTCGAGAGCATGACCCGGCCCAACGAAGCTATGGAATACGCGTAGCGGAGAGAAGCAGTGCCCAACATCTCAGAGGTACTCAGCAGTCTCCCCGCCGCCGGTTCGGTCGGCGACGGCGGTCATGTTCCCCCCGACGATGAGCCCGACGACTTCGGCAACGGTTGCGAGCAGTGCGGCGGTCACGGTTGGATCAGCCCCAATGTCCCCGTCGGCCACGCCGACTTCGGCACCATCGCTCCCTGCCAGTGCCAGGAGTCCCGCCTCGAAGACGAGCAGCGCGACCGGCTCCTCACCTACAGCAACCTCGGCCACCTTACCCGCTTCCGCTTCGAGAACCTCGACCCCGACGGCCTCTCCGACTCCGAGATAAGCAAGTCCCAGTTCCGCAAGGCCTACGACGTCGCGCGCGTCTACGCCAACGATCCGAGGGGATGGCTCACCTTCACCGCCCCGAATGGGGCAGGGAAGACCCACCTCGCCGCGGCCATCGCCAACCACTGCGTGGACAGCAGCCGTATCGTCTTCTTCTCCCATGCCCCCGATCTGCTCGACCACCTGCGCTCCAGCTTCGGCCCCGCAAGCGAGACCTCATATAGCGACCTCTTCGAGCAGGTTAGGTCCACGCCGCTGCTCGTACTCGACGGCCTCGGCAGCCAGAGCGCCACGCCCTGGGCGGAGGAGAAGCTGCGCCAGATCATCAACCATCGCTTCAACGCCGAGCTTCCCACCATCGTCACGACCGCTATCCCCCTCAACGCACTCGACCCGTACATCGCGACGCGGCTGACGACGCGGGGACTGGGCAGGGTAGTAGAGCTTGGCTTGACGCAGTCCGAGCGACTCGAGGAACTCGGACGCATACCGGAAAACATGCTGAACACCATGACGTTCGAGCGGTTCAGCACCAGCGTCAGCGGCCTGAACAGTGAACAGCGCAAGAGCGTCGAGGCCGCATATCACGCCGCGCAGAACTTCGCCGAGCGGCCGGACGGCTGGCTCGTCCTGACGGGTCGGCGTACCGGCGTGGGCAAGACCCACCTCGCCATCGCGGTCGCGGAGCGGCAGCTTCAGGCCGGTCGGCAGATCACGTACTACTTCATGTCGAGGCTGATCTTCGATCTGCAAACGCTCGTGGGGACGGACCCGGCCCGGTACGCCGACCTCTTCGACCGGGTATCCAACGCGCCCTTCCTCATCATCGACAACCTCCGCACGAGCTTGAGGTTCCGTGACACGGAGAATGGTCGTTCCGTTCCTGAGAGGTGGCTGGGCGGCACCCCGTGGGCGGAGGACCAGCTTTATCACATCATCACCCACCGACATAGCCATCGGTTGACAACGATCATCACCAGTCCAGAGAACTTTTCGGAACAACCGGGGCCATTCGGTTCGCTCCTCCAAGACCCCACCATCTCGCAGATCATCGACATCGACGCCAACGATTACCGCACCCAGAGGCCCTAGCTGACGGCAGTCGAGTAACCGTGCAATCCCGCTTGCCCGCCATTCCCCCTGCGTATAAACTTGGGCGACATCGCTCAGACAGAGGACACGACATGAAGATCGCCATCCTGCGAGGGCCCCGCGACCTCGTGATCGAAGACTGGGACCTCGACACGCAGAACCTCGGCCCGAACGACATCTGGGCCGAGACAATCATCTCCGGCTTCAAGATCGGCACCGACCGCGGCAACTACGAGGGCGCGGAGGATGTGCCCGGCGCTCCAACCTACCCCCGCTGGGTGGGCGACAGCAACCTCGCCGTCATCAAGGGTGTCGGCAGCGAGGTCACCAAGTTCAAGGTCGGCGACCGCGTCGTCTCACGCCAGCCACACCAGTCCGAGTGGGTGACCGACCATCGCGCCTCCATCGTCAAAATCCCTGAGGGCGTCGACGACGAGGACGCCATCTGGGCGCACCTCTACACCCTCAGCGGCCTCTGCTTCCGCAAGGCAAACTTTGTTCCCGGCGAGTACGTGGCAGTCGTCGGTCTGGGCGTGCTCGGACTCGGCGCGGTAGGGCTCGGACCTCCCATGGGCGCGAGGACCATCGGCATCGGCAACAGCCCCATCCGCAACGAGATGGCCATGCAGATGGGCGCCCACGCCACCTTCATGTACAACGACCCCGATCTGCAGGCCAAGCTCGACGAGTACACCAACGGCAACGGCATCGACCTCGTCATCCTGACCGCCAACCCCTGGCCCGCCTACCGCACCTCCGTCGAGATCGTACGCGAAAACGGGCGCGTCTCCATCGTCAGCCTGCTGGGTCGCGGCGAGGAGCCGGCCGACTTCAACCCCCTCGCCATGCAGTACTTCTACCACAAGGGCATCTCGATCATAGCCGTCAACGGCACCGCCCCCTACCAGTACCCGCAGGCCGACGCCGACCGCATGGAGTGGAACAAGCAGTGTGAGTTCGTCTTGCAGCTCATGGCCGACGGCAGCCTCACGCCCAGCCAGATCGTCACCCACCGCCTCCCCTACGCCCGCATGCAAGAGGCCTACGAAATGGCCTACCACCGCGAAAAGACCATGCTCGGCGTAATCTTCCAGTGGGGGGAGTGAGTGGGGTGGACGAGAGCGTGTCCTAAAGCGTGGAGCAGAACTCGTCGACGGTGAGACCGGCGGAACGGATGAGGGTGCGCAAAGTTCCTTTGGCGACCGTGGAATGATTGGGCACGGAGAGGGTCACTAATTCTCCGGCTTGGTCATGATGATATGTCCCCCTCGTTGCCGTGCCACGCTCCAGCCGAAGCGCTGAAAGTTCCGCACAGTTTGTGCGCCGCTCAGAACGGGCAATTGCGGCATTACAGCGCTACTTCCACCTGCTGCGTTTCGACGGTCAAGGGCATGCCCGACTCAGCGCGCACTTCCAAACAGAGTTCGATAGCCTCCCGTATGTTCGCCAGAGCTTCGTCTTTCGTGCCGCCTTGGCTCACACACCCCGGAATGGATGGGCATTCGGCGACCCAAACCCCATCTTCGTCCCGGTCAATCGTTACGGTTATTTTCATTGCTCGAACCCCCGTTGGCCGTCCGTCCCCGTTGGCCAAAGCCTTGCTGTGCGACGCCCTGCCTACGTTCTCATGTAACACCAACGCCGTCGGATTGTCAAAACACTCGAGGAACTCTACAATCGTGTCCGCGTTAAGCGGTGAGGCCACCGAGTAAGAACGCATGAAAGGATCAACATGACCACCACCAA
>JAPPDQ010000219.1 GCA_028875495.1 Chloroflexota bacterium | reverse complement strand
GACGCGGCGAGGGAGTGGCTCGCCGACGAGGGCTTCGACGAGAAGTTCGGGGCGCGCCCGATCCGCAGGGCCGTGCAGCGTCACGTCGAAAACGCGCTGTCCAAGCGCATCCTCTCCCGGGAGCTGGCCGACGGCGACCACATGGTCATCGACGCGGGCGAGGACGGGCTCGTGTTCCAAACTGCGGAGCTGGCAGAGGCGGTATTGGCCTGAGGAAGAGAGTAAACCGGCGGAGCGTCCAGCGTCTGTTAATTCTGGCGAAGTTCCGCCGCACGTCGTAATCTCACCCTTCGACAGGCTTTCAAGTAACTGCCCGATAAAGGACAAAGATTCACCGCAGAGAACACAGAGAGCGCAGAGGCAGGAGAAGAATAGGTTTTCCACCAGACGACCTTCGAGTGATTACCGGGTCTTGGTGGCAGTTACTGATTCTCCTGCACGGCCCCGCGCGCGGGGCGTAACGCTGCTCAGGGTGAACGGACTTGAACTGTGATGCCCTCTACGACGGGTACTTGATGATCCCCCGTCCTTCGCCGCCGCCGACCAGGTCGTGGAACCCCTGGTTGATCTGGTCGAGGGAGTAGCTCCTCGTAATCAGGCTGTCGATGTCCAGCGTTCCCTTCAGGTAGGCGTCGACGATCTTGCGGAACGACTCGTGTGGGCTGGTGGAGCCGTAGTAGCTGCCCATGACGGTTTTCTGCCCCCGCACCATGTCCGACATGTCGATTGGGGCGTCCTCGCCGAGCGCGCCGAGTCCTATGAGGACGGCAGTGCCGGTCGTCCGCACGCTCTTGAAGGCGGCGGCGATGACCTCGGCCTTGCCGATGCTGTCGATTGCCACGTCGACCCCGCCGCCGGTCATCTCCTTGATCGTCTCGGCGACATCGTCTACCTCGCGGCTATTGATCGTGTCGGTCGCGCCGAACCGGTACGTGAACTCCAGCTTGTGGTCGAGGACGTCCACGGCGATGATCCTGCTTGCGTTCATGAGCTTGGCGCCCTGGATGACGTTGAGACCCACTCCGCCGCAGCCGAATACCGCGACGCTCATGCCGATCTTCGCATTCGGGTTGTTCATGACGCCCCCGACTCCGGTGGTCACCGAGCAGCCGATAAGGGCCGCGACCTCGATGGGCACCTCGTCGGGAATAGGCTGGCAGGCCTGCTGCGGACAGATAATCGTCTCCGAGAACACGCCAACCTTGCCGAGCTGGTAAACATCGTCCCCGTTGTCGTGGAGACGCGCAGTGCCGTCGTACTGCCGGGGGCCGAGCGCGAGATTGGTCTCGCACACGTTCGGGAACCCGGTCGCGCAGTTGCGGCACATCCCGCAGGGTGAAACGAACGATATGATGCACCTGTCGCCCGGCTTGACCCGCGTCACTCCCTCTCCTACCTCCACAACCGTGCCCGCTCCCTCATGCCCCAGCACTGCGGGGAGATCGATCCTAGAGGTCCCCTGCATGAGGTGGTGGTCACTCAGGCAAATCCCGGCCGCGCCCATCTGAACGCGCACCTCGCCCAGCTTGGGCGGGTCCTGCCGGAGCTCCTTGATCTGCAGCGGCGTCTTCGTCTCATACAGTACTGCTGCCTTTACCATCTGTCTCCTCCCCAACGTGTCTTTCGTATAGGGTAATGGCTCACCGCTGAACGGTCAAAGGCGCGGTAGCGGGGGCGGGCGGGGTCTGGTACATTTGGCCACAAGGAGGGTGTGCCGCGTCCGCGTACTGTCGTCGGGGCCACCCACGAATCAGCGAAAACCTAAAACGTGTTAGGAGCTAGCATGATAGCCATCTTTGTGACGATAAAGGTCAAGCCGGGAATGATGGAGGAGTTCGTCGAGGCCAGCCTGGGAGACGCAAGGGGTTCCGTCGGCGACGAGCCGGGCTGCTTCAGGTTCGACGTGCTGCAGGACAGGGAGGACCCCAATATGGCCTACCTGTACGAGATCTACGAGGACGATGCGGCCAGAGAGACCCACCGCACGATGCCGCACTACCTCAAGTGGCGGGATGCCGTCGCCGACATGGTCGAGGGCAGCTACGGGATCGTGGAGATGACGACGGCGTATCCTCCAGCCTCCGCGCTGCACGCTCAGAAACCCCACCTGCTCGACTAGACTGTCGTGAAGATCGTAACGGCCCAGCAGATGCGCGAGATCGAAGACCGCGCCGAGGCGGGCGGCGTCTCCAAAGACGTGCTGATGGAGAACGCGGGCCTAGCGGTCGCGGACTACATTCGTGGCCAGGTGCGGAACCTCGTTGGGATGACGGTCGTCGTGCTCGTCGGGCCGGGCAACAACGGGGGCGATGGGCTTGTGGCCGCACGGCACCTCGACGCATGGGGGGCTCGGGTCACCATCTGCCTGTGCCGGGATAATCCCGCGCACCGGGGCAAGGTCGATTTCCTGCGCGGCAAGCGCGTGACGGTCATCCAGCTCGACGACGATGACGGCCCTGCCCAGCTAAGGGAATCGTTGCAACTCGCGCAGATCGTTCTTGACGCGATACTCGGTACCGGGCGATCACGGCCCATTACGGGGCCGACGGGGGAAGCACTGGACTTGCTCCGGGAGGCCCGGGCCGAGAAAGAATCGCCGCGTCTGATGGCGCTCGACGTGCCGACCGGCCTCGATGCCGATACTGGAGCCGTAGATACCAAGACCGTGTCGTCCGACGAGACTCTGACGTTGGGTAATCCGAAGGCGGGACTGTACCGTTTCCCGGGTGCGGAGTACGCGGGCAAGATCGAGGTTCTCGACATCGGGATTCCTAATGGCGTGGACAGTGAGATCGTGTTCGAGTTGATGACGGACGATTGGGCCGGCTCCACCCTACCCGACCGGCCTATGTCCGGGCACAAGGGCACGTTTGGCAAGGCGTTGATCGTGGGGGGATCGACCCACTACGTCGGCGCGCCGTATCTCGCGGCGACGGCGGCGGGACGTGTCGGGGCCGGGCTGGTCACTCTGGCCGTTCCGCAGAGTCTGCAGATGGCGATTGCCGCGAAGGCCGTCGAGCCGACGTATCTGCCGCTGCCGGAAGAGTCGCCGGGAGTACCACAGGCGGACGCGGCTGGACTCATCGCGGAGGCGGTGAGTGGGTATCAGGCCCTGCTCATTGGCCCCGGTATCGGGCAGGCGGCCTCCACCCGCGAGATGGCAGCGAAGCTGCTGTTTCAGGGCGGCCAGCCTCCTCCCATCGTCGTTGACGCTGACGGGCTGAACGTCCTGGCATCATCGTCCGAGTCGTGGTGGAACGAGTTCTCGCGGGAGGCCATACTCACGCCGCATCCGGGCGAGATGGCGCGGCTGACGGGCCTATCGACGAAGGACATCCAAGAGTGCCGCGTCGAGATCGCGGTCGAGTCGGCGTTGAAGTGGGGGAAGATCGTCGTGCTCAAGGGGGCGTTCACGGTCGTGGCGTACCCCGATGGGAGTTCAAGGCTCAGCCCCTTTGCCAACTCCGCCATGGCGACGGCGGGGACGGGCGACGTGCTCGCGGGGACAATCGCCGGACTGCTGGCCCAGGGGGTCGAGCCGGAGGATGCCGCTGCGCTGGGGGTATATCTGCACGGTCTGGCAGGCGAAAGAGCGAGCGCTGACCTCGGTGACGCCGGGATGCTGGCGGGCGACCTGTTGCCTGAATTGCCGAGAGCGATACGCGACCTCCGGCGGGGTCGTGGAACTGAGGAAAGGCGGACGCCCTGGCGCACTTGAAAGGTAGGGAGCGAGCGCGATACGTCGGCGAGATGTTCGCCCGCATATCGCGTCGCTACGACCGGCTCAACACTATCATGTCCGGCGGCAGGCACTACGCCTGGAGGCGAAGAGCGGCGGGCATGGCAGTCGGCGAGATGACCGGACCAGCACTCGACGTCGC
>JAPPDQ010000592.1 GCA_028875495.1 Chloroflexota bacterium | reverse complement strand
CATGAGAGCGGCAACAGGGCGATTCGCGAATCGCCCCTACAAGAGGTTGACCGGGGTTATTTTCAGAGCAAAGCGGCGGTTACTGACATCCCGCCACGGCCCCGCGCGGGGGGCGTAAGGCTGCTCAGGGTGAGCGGGGTCTTTTTAGCACCCTCTAGGAATCGCCTCTGCCGCCTCGGAAGCGGTCGATCCAGCGGCGAGGCCCGTGGGAGCGTTGTGGGGCATCCTGCATCTGCTCGCTCGGCTGCTCTCGCCGGCCCCGATAGTCTTGAGCGAAACGAGGATTTCTACGTCCCCGGCTCCATATGTCGGAGAAGTAGTCGGGCGTGAAGAAGTGGCGTTCGTCCGCCACGGCGGCGAGCTCCTGGGACAGGTTCGGCGTGAACGCCGCTACCTCGACGTGCTTGCCCATGTTCTTCACCGTCTCGACGGCGTACGCGAAATCGCCGTCCCCGCTGACGAGGATGGCGATGTCGTACAGGTCGTCCCACGCAAACTTGAGCAGGTCGGTCGCGACCATGATGTCGACGCCCTTCTCGACGGCGACCTGGCCTCGCATCTTGGAGCTGCCAAGCCGCGTTTCGATGTACGGCGTGTTGTGAAGGGCCGTGAGAAACTTCTGCTGGTCCTGGTATGCCTGCGGGTCACGGTCGGCGTCCCGGAGCACGTTGTAGTAGTAGATACGGAGCAGGTCGCGCCCATCGGTCAGCCTCTGCCCAAACGCGGCGAAGTCCACGTCGAAACGCCCGCAGTTCTCCTGGAGGCTGTGATAAAGATTGCTGCCGTCGATGAAGATAGCGACCCGTTCTCCACGTCCACCGCCTCGGTTGTTGCGACGGTTCGTCATAATTCCTCCCTTATAGCTTATGGCTCATAGTACTGGTTCCATATGACTTTGGCAGCGTACTCAAAACACCCTCACCCCCGCATCGAGTGCGGGGCAGGCTCTAGCCCTCTCCCACGACGGGAGAGGGGATACGCACTTCTCTATTCGACAGTCATATTCAGATGGAAACGGTAATAGATGTATCGATACGTCGTTACCCCTTTAGCTGCGGCACCTCCTCGACCAGCTCACGGAAAGAGTCGTCCAGGATGTTGACGATCTCGTCGATGTCCTCTCGCGTGACGCACAGCGGCGGCGAGATATTCAAGAACTGGCCAACGGGTCTCAGGATCATCCCTCGATCATAGAACTTGCCACCGAGACGGTCCTGCACCCCAAGCGACGGGTCGAAATCGGCCTTCGTCTCGTGGTCGGAGACCATTTCGACGGTATTCATCAGTCCGATGCCGCGCACGTCGCCGATGAACGTATAGTCCTCCTGCAGCTCCCGTAGCTGCGACCGGAAGTACTCGCCCATGCGCTTGGAGTTCTCGACGAGACCCTCCTCCTCGATGATTTCGAGGTTCTTGAGCGCGGCGGCGGCGGCGACAGGGTGGCCCCCGAAGCTGTTGGCCATGCGGAACTCGTTGTTCTCACCCTCGAAGGCGTCCGCGATCTCCTTCTTGGCGACTGCGGCGGCAAACGGCATGTAGCTGCTCACGATGCCCTTGGCAGAGCCCATCACGTCAGGGACTATATCCCAGTTTTGTATCCCAAACCATTCGCCTGTGCGGCCGTACCCGCATATTACCTCGTCCGACACCAGCAGGACGCCGTAGCGGTCGCAGATGTCGCGTATCATCGGCCAATACTCGTCACCGGGAACGGCGTTGCCCGCGTTGCTGGAGATAGGCTCGCCGATGAACGCCGCGATCGTTTCGGGATTGTGCGCGATGATGAGCTCCTCGACCTGCTGGGCGGAGTACACCGCGCAGTCGGACGCATTCGTCGCTCCCGACTCGCACCGGTAGGGGCTCGGCTGGGGCGCGTAGATCATGCCGGGATAGAACGGCTCGTAGTCGGAGCGGTCGGCTGACACGCTCCCCGCCATCCCAAGAACCCCGCCCGTCGCGCCGTGGTACGAGTATCGACGGCTGATGACCTTATAGCGGCCCGGCTCCCCGTTGCGCCTGTGGTAGGCCCGGGCGATCTTGATCGCCGTCTCGGTAGACTCAGAGCCTCCGTTGACCGGGTAGACCCGCTCCATCGAGCCCGGCGCTATCTCAGCGATCTTCTCCGAGACGCGGATGAGCGGCTCGGTCGCCGCGCCGGGGGGCTGGAACGAGAGCTTCCGCATCTGCTCGCGGGCGGCCTCGGCTATTTCCGTCCTGCCGTACCCGACGTTCACCGAGACGTAGCCGCCGTTCGGGTCGATCCACGTGCGGCCCTCCGAGTCCTTCACCCGGATGCCGTCGCCCTCGACCATGATGACCGGCTCGCCCAACTCGGCCATTTCGATCCACCCGCTGTTGTGCATCCACAGGTGGTCGATCGCGGCCCGGCGGAGCTCTTCGGTCTTCGAGAGAACGTTCATTGAATTGATGTACTCCTGTCTCTCATTCAGGCCATCGACGCGATGCCAAGCTCGCCCTCGATCTCCCACAGGGCAAGATCGATGGCGTGCATGATCTCGTCGATCTCAGCGCGTGTAACCGTAAGCGGCGGTGTGATGGGTATGACGTTGCCTCGAACGGGAAGAATGAGTCCGCGTTCGCTGAACTTGGCAGTCAGCCGGTCGGCCATCCGTAGTTCGGGATCGAAACCGGCCTTCGTAGCGCGGTCGCTCACCAACTCGATGGCGCAGAGCAGACCCAGCCCTCGAACGTCGCCAACGATGGGATGGTCGCCAGTGAGAGTTGTGAGCGCCTCCATGAGGTACTCGCCCGTCTCTGCGGCATTTTCCACGAGTCCCTCCGACTCGATGATCTCGATGCTCTTCAGCGCTACGGAGGCGGCTACAGGGTGACCCGCGAACGTGAAAACGTGTCTGAATAAGGAATCCGTCGTGGCAAAGCGGTCGGCAATCGAGGTCGTTGCAGTGGTCGCGCCGATGGGCATGTATCCGCCGCTCAGCCCACCGGCCATCGTCATGATGTCGGGTTCCACTCCCCAGTGGTCTACGCCGAACATCCTGCCCGTCCTGCCGAGTCCCGTCGTCACCTCGTCGGCGATGAGCACGACGCCGTACTCGTTGCATATCTCTCGGAGCATCGGCCAGTACTCCGGCCCCGGAACGATCCCGTCGTTCGTGACCGGCTCGGCTATCACCGCCGCGACCGTGCTCGGCTGATGGAACTTGATGAGATCCTCGACGGCCTTCGCGCAGTGTACCGCGCACTCGGACGGCGTGAGGTTGCCATTTCCGAACCGGTACACGTTCGGTTGGGGGGCGTACACCATCCCCGGATAGGCTGGTTCGTAGTCTGCATTGCGGTGGTCGGGAGAAGAGCCGAGCCACTGGACGAGTCCCAGGTCGCCGTGATACGACCCGAACCTGCTGATGATCTTATAGCGAGCGGGTTCGCCGTTACGCTTGTGATAGGCCCTGGCGACCTTGATGGCAGTCTCGTTGGCCTCAGCGCCGCTGCTGACGGGGAACGTGCGGCTCAGGGTGCCCGGCGTGATCTCCGCCAGCTTGCGTACGAGGTCGATGGTGGAGGGAATGGCAGACCGCTGCGGCATGTAGTTGATCGCCGCAGCCTGCTCGTAGACGATGTCCCCGAACTCCGTTCGCCCGTACCCGATGTTGACGGCGCCCTGTCCGCCGCTCGCGTCGATCCACGAGCGGCCCTCCGAGTCCGTCACCCGCACGCCGTCGCCCTCGACGGCGATCATCGGGCCACCGTTCGCCACCGCCTTGCTCCAGTCGTGGTCATCGAGCCAAACGTGACGATTGGCGGCATCACGCAACTCTTGGGAGGAGGGACTTTCTCTCAGGGGCACGGGACGGCCTCGGCTCGTACTTGCAGTATAGTCACAGTGTACTATCGGCCTATGCG
>JAPPDQ010000258.1:3357-3887 GCA_028875495.1 Chloroflexota bacterium | reverse complement strand
CCAGGAGATCTTCAATCTGACCGACTTCTGGATAGACTCACTGTTCCACCTTGAGGGGGAGAGCGCCAAACATGATCCCGCGTTCGCCCAGGAGTTGCGACAAACCCACGCCGCTCTGACCGCTCGGTGGCGCGAGGAGACTCTCGAAAAGCAGGCCTTGGCCGCTGTTCTGGACGCCGCGGATCGGCTGGGGAAGGGACTCGTCCTCATGGTCGAGAACCTGCAGGCCCTGTCGCGGAATGTGGACGATGACTTCGGGTGGAAGCTTCGCGGCGTGCTGCAATCGGAACCCCAGATCATGCTGGTCGCTTCCGCCACCAGCCGATTCAAGGGGCTGGACGACGCCGAGCAGCCGTTCTTCGAGCTGTTCCGAATTGTCGGTCTGGAACCATTGGACACCGACGAATGCCGGCGCCTGTGGCAGGTGGTGAGCGGCGACGAGGTGACCGGGAGCGAGATCAGACCACTCGAGATGCTGACGGGCGGGAGGCCCCGCCTCCTCGGCCGCGTCCCCGGCGCGGGGCAAGACC
>JAPPDQ010000258.1:0-3347 GCA_028875495.1 Chloroflexota bacterium | reverse complement strand
TTGGGCGGCACCTGTCATTGCGCCGGTTGATGGAGGAGCTTGTTCGGCTGATCGACGATCACACCGAGTACTTCCGAGGCCACCTGGAGACCCTGGGCAAGACCGAGAGGCGTGTTTACCTGGCGGTCATGGACCTCTGGCAACCGTCGAGCACGGGCGAGATCTCGGCTCGTGCGCGCATGGATGTCCGAACCGTCTCGACCATGCTCGGACGGCTCGTCGAACGGGGTGCCGTCGTCGCGGAAGGGAGCGGGCGGAAGCGGATGTACAGGGTCGCGGAGCGACTCTACAGCATCTACTACAAGCTGCGGCGCGAGCGTGAGGAGGCGGCCGTCGTAGAGAACCTGATTGGCTTCATGACGGAGTTCTACAGCAGGGACGAGCTGGTCGGAGTGCCCGGTAAGCTCAAAGACCTCAAAGGAAGAACCGAGAGCTTGGTCAAGGAGGGGAAAGCCGGACTCACTTGGCAAGTCATGGGTGCGCGAGCATCAGAGCTGATGCACCCGCAGAAAAGGCCGGAAGCGATGCAATCCTTCCGCTCTGCATACGCGGCTTTCCTACCCGGCAACCCCACGGCAATGGGCGAGCTGTTGCAGGCGATCCCTGACTTGATCGCAGCCGGCTTTGCATCCCAGGAGCTTGTCGAGATCCTGGTGAGTGACAGGGCCAAGGCCGACACGTTGAGACCGCTCATGGTCGCCCTCCGGCAGCATGCTGGCGAAACGGTGCGCGAGCCGGTCGAGGTGCTTGAAGTGGCGGCCGACATCCGCCACCGTATCGAAGACAGAGAGGAACCTGTAGAAGGGCGATACTGCTGCAGGAACCATTCACCGAAGGAGGACAACGTGCCAATCCGGGCCGGATCCGTAACCGCATCAGGTCTTGAACTGCTAAGGAAAGTGATTGGAGAGCTATCCCGTATCTGTGATGGTCAGTGGACCTCGGAGACTGAGTCCTTGGTAGTGCAGTACCATTGCGTGCGAGCACGGGGCCTCTTGCGGGGTCTTGAGGCGCTGTTGAGGGGTGGCCTCCCTTGGGAAGCAGCCGTACTCAATCGAAGTCTTCTGAACCTATTGATAAATCTTGCGTGGCTCACAAGTGGCTATTCCAGAGCTCGAGTGCAATGGTTCGCCGACTGTGAAGTACTTACAGCACGCAAACAACTGGACGCTTTGCTTGTCATCAGTGAGATCTCGGAAGCCCAGTACCGCGAGGGAATCGAGGAGTTGCAGCCCGCTTGGGATGAGTTCTGCGAGAAATACGGCTATGCCCAAAATGGGAAGCAGCCTCCTGCCAAGTGGGCTCCCAAGCCGATCAAAGACCTTGCCTATGACTTGGAGGACCATCCCACTTGGTGGCTCCTATGGCGCGAATACGAGGGCGCGTACAGATATCTTTCGGCTGAAGAACACACTGATCCCCGAGCTGTCTTGCACCATCTTGAGCCGGACTCGGGGGGATCGGCAATCAGAAAGGAAACCGAAGTAGATTCTGAGACACCGCTTGTGGAGACCTGCCGATATGGCATTCTGGTGATTGTGGGAGCGCTCGTCGCACTAGGAATGGAACCCGAAGTCGGGGGTCTGGAGAAGGAGTTGGGCAGATTGCAGGATCGCCACGAGGGGTGACCAGCTCGGGCATGCTCTCGAAAACTACGACAGCTAAACCGAATGCCGCCGCGCCAGGATGTCCCGAATGTCCCCCGGCGCCAGGGATACGTCCGACGCCCAGCGCCCGAACCCGCCATGGGCGTTGACCGCGGTGACCCACTCATCCAGGAACCGCCGCTTGGTTCGGTCCTGATCGGTGTCCTGGCCCTTGGTCTCCAGGACCAACATGTCCTCTGACTTCAGCCGGATGAGAAAGTCCGGCCGGTACTTCCGCACCACCCCGTTGTGAACATACAGCACCTCGAAGCCGAGGTGGTCGTTCTTCACCCAGGCGGCCACCTCTGGGGCATGGTCGAGGACGAAGGCTTCGGACGCTTCCCAGGCACTGTCATATACACAGTGGTTGATGTGGCTGTGGAGGGTGGCCTCGCAGGGCTTGGCGGTTTCCCATGGGCGCATGTGGCCGGTTGAGCGGATGGGCTGGTCGGGGTCGAAGACCGGCTCCAGTCTCTCGGTGTTCTGGAATCGGATCGCCTCCCAGAGGTGCTGCACTACCTTGGTCATGTTGAGGGCAATGAGGAGCCTCCGCCTGAGTTCGTCCTGGTAGAAGAGGGGTGGGCTGATGCTGAGCCGGTCCGAGTGGATGAACTGTTCCACGAGGCGCACCAGTTGTGCCAGCAGGAAGGTGCGCTCCCCCTGCCAGTTGGCTTGCATCTGGTCGTATACGTCGCGAGCGGTCTCGAAGATGGTTCGCTGGAAGCGGAACTCCCGGGCCAGGTTCTCCAAGTCTATGGCCGCGAGGTTCGTCATGTCCGGCTTCCCTTCGACCGTGGGGGCGAGCTGGGCGAGTTGGGCCGTCCTGGAGGCATCCAGTTCCAGAGGATCAAGTCTTCCCCAGTCGAGGGAGAGACGCGGGCGGAAGCAGTGATCGATTCGCACCACGTTGGGCCAGCGGACTTCGAAGTCCGCCTTTTCCGCCACGGGTTCGATGGTGGTGGTGCGCCTCGGCGGCGGCGGCGGTCCGTTCTCCCCGCGCTCATGAGGGAGGAAGGTAAAGGGCACTCCGAAGATGTTGACGTACTCTGGTTCGAATAACCCTGTCTCCGGGTCGACATCGTAGGAAGTGCGGCGCAAGCCTCGGCCGACGACCTGTTCACAGAGAAGCTGGCTGGTGAACGCCCGCAAGCCCATGATGTGGGTGACCGTCTTCGCGTCCCAGCCCTCCGAGAGCATTCCCACCGAGATCACTTTCTGTACCTGTTCGCCCTCCTTGCCGCGCTGCCCCACCGTATCCACCTGACGGCGCAGCATTTCGGCCTGTTGCTTCCTGGTCGGCTTGCGGGTGCCCCCGTCCTCCTCACTCCCGGCAGCCACCTCCGCGATCGGCTCCTCGGCGGCCTCGGCAGTGGCGAGCACCTTGGAGTCGATGTGAAGTGTTCGCTCGGGATCGCACAGTTCCTCGATGCGGACACGTCTGTGGTCGAAGGCATGCTTGATCCGGGCTGCCGTCTCGGTGCGGTTGGCCACTGTGATCATCACGGGAGGAGTGAGCGGCGGGCTTCCCTGCCGTGCCTCCTGCGTCGCCCAGTCCTTGGCCGTCTCGCGCCAGTCGTACCCGAGCAGGTTATAGCCGTTCATGACTAGGTCCGGCAAGGGCTCCTCGGGTCTGGCGCGCCGGTTCCGGTCGTCCTTGACCTCGGGATCGTTGTAGCTGTGGTATAGGCGGGATCGATAGGC
>JAPPDQ010000492.1 GCA_028875495.1 Chloroflexota bacterium | reverse complement strand
GTACGTACTAGCCGATGGAAATCCTCACTGCGACGAGCAGCGAGGAGCGCGAGAAGCTATGGGCCTCTCGAATAGGGGTCATCGGGGCTCTCGGCTGGCTGGCCCCCAACTACTACCTCGTCGACGGCACGGTGCCTCGCACCAAACTCATGGAGGTGCTGCGGGAGGTCGAGAAGGTGGCAGAAGAGTCGGAACTTCCCATCGCGAATCTGCTCCATGCCGGGGACGGGAACCTGCACCCGCTGATTCTCTTCGACGAACGCAAGCCCGGAGACACCGACAGAGCGCTGGAGGCGGGAGGCAAGATACTGGAGATATGCCTTGACGCCGGTGGCGTCCTGTCAGGAGAACACGGCATCGGCCTGGAGAAGCAGGAGTACATGCCGCTCATGTTCTCGCAGGAAGACATGGACGCGATGGCACAGCTGAAGCCGGCCTTCGGGTCGGAGGAGATATTCAACCCCGGCAAGATCTTCCCAACGGGAGCTTCCCACGGCGCGCGTCACCCTGAGGGCGGGTTCGCCAAGACGGCGGCCAACGCCTTCGTATGAGCGGCGTTCCCGTGTCCGCAAACCCCACACGGCTCGAACAAGCCATCGCATCGCTGCGTTCGCTGTCGATAGAGACGCTGACGGGGAACGAAACAGCTGAGTATGCCGTC
The DNA here is from genome assembly GCA_028875495.1 of Chloroflexota bacterium. Taxonomy (GTDB): domain Bacteria; phylum Chloroflexota; class Dehalococcoidia; order Lucifugimonadales; family VXLM01; genus VXLM01. The sequence continues at coordinate 3,251 of JAPPDQ010000492.1, read as the reverse complement.
GATGGGAAGACCCCGGAAGTCGTGGCCCGCCCGTCTTCACCGCAAGAGATATCGGAGGCGATGTCCGTAGCTGCTGAGCACGGTCTGTCAGTAACGCCACTAGGAGGCAGGACACGCACAAGACTGGGGAACTTACCCGATTCGCTCCACCTCGCTATCGAGACGACCGGACTCGACCAGGTGCTGGCCCACAACGCCGCCGACCTGACGGCAACCGTCGAGGCGGGGATCACCGTTTCGCGGCTCCAGGAAGTCCTGGCAGAGCACGGGCAGTTCCTGGCAATCGATCCTCCCCTGCCCGGCCGCGCTACCATAGGCGGGACTCTCGCCGTCGGCTGGAGCGGCCCAATGACGTGGCAGAACTGGAGCCCTCGCGATATCGTCATCGGCATGAGGACGGTGATGGCGGACGGCACGGTCACGAAATCCGGCGGGCAGGTCGTCAAGAACGTCAGCGGCTACGACATGGCGCGGATGCACATCGGAGCGCTGGGGACGCTCGGTATCATCGCGGAGGTGTCGTTCAAGCTCACGCCGCTCCCGGCCCGCCAGGCGACCGTCATGGCGACGTTCGACTCGGACGCGAACTGTCTTGGCGCCGCACTCGCGGTGTATGGAAGCAGTCTCGTTCCTTTGGCCATTTCGACACTCCATGGACAGAAGCGAAGAGAGGGAGGTGGCGGCAGAGGCGAAGGGCAACCTTCACTCATGGTGCGAGCCGGAGGACGGGCGAGAAGCGTTCGTCGGCAGACCGACGACGTTGCGTCTATCTACAAACGATTCGGCGCAACCCATTCAGCGGTGATCGACGGCGATGACGCGACGACGATGTGGAGGAGGATCGGGGACTTAGGCTGGGCCGACGAGACCACCCCTCTCACAGGCATCAGGGCTTCTGTCCTTCCAACGGACATTCCCGGTGTGCTTCATTCGATGCAGGAGCTGGATGACTCATCGGACCTACGTTGGAGGGCCACCACGCAGACTGCGCAGGGGGTCATCGACATTCACTGGCTGAACGTCGAGGGCGAGTCCTCGTCCGAGCATGTGAGCGTCGCGATTTCCAAGACCATGCAAGCTATACAAAGAGTCGGAGGCACGGCGGTCGTAACCCACGCTCCAGCTCCCATCAAGGAAACTCTGGACGTGTGGGGAGAGTCGACCTCCGCTATCGACACGATGCGAAACCTCAAATGGCAGTACGACCCCGACCGGCTGCTCAATCCCGGTCGATTCATGGCTGGCATCTGATGACCTTTACGGAACCGACAGTCGCGCATCCAGGGTTCTCCACACCTGACGGACCGCGTGAGGAGGACATGTACAAGTGCGTCCATTGTGGTTTCTGCCTCCAGGCCTGCCCGACCTATCTCGAAACCGGCTTGGAGACGGAATCGCCGAGGGGCCGCATCGCCCTGATGAAGGCCGTCAACGAGGGGCGCATTGGAATAACCCCCGACGTGTACCGCCACTGGGACCTGTGCATCCAGTGCCGGGCGTGCGAGGTGGCATGTCCGTCGGGAGTGCCCTACGGAAACCTCATCGAAGCGACGATGAGCGAGGTCGACCAGCAACGGAAGAAAGGGTTGCTTGCCCGTGTAGCAGGGAACCTCGTCCTGAACTCGATCCTACCCAAGCAAGGCCGTCTCGAACTGGTGGCGAATGTGTTGCGGCTGTACCAATCAAGTGGACTCCAATCGGCGGTCAGAAAAACCAAGATACTTTCGACGTTGGCACCAGGTCTTGCTGAAATGGAGATGTCCTCACCAACGGTGTCGAAGCAACGGTTTCGAGCACGAGGGCAGGTCTACCCGGCTCAGGGGGAGGTGCGGGCGCGGGTGGCCATCCTGTCGGGATGCGTGATGCCGCTGATGCACGGGTCCGAGATGGACGCCGCTATGCGAGTCCTCACGCGGAACGGTTGCGAGGTCGAGGTCACCAAAGGCCAGGGATGCTGCGGCGCTATTCACAGTCACGTCGGCGACCTCGAACGCGCAAGAGCGCTCGCCCGAAAGAATATCGACGCCTTCGAGGCGCGGGGGGTAGACGCCGTCATCGTCGCCTCGGCCGGCTGCGGCGCGAGGATGAAGGAATACGGTCATCTTCTCGAAAATGACCCCGGCTACGCCGAGCGCGCGTCGAGGTTCAGCGAGACGGTCAAGGACATCCATGAGTACCTCGTCGATCTGCCATTTACTCCACCCACGGCAAAACTCGACAGGCGCGTGACCTACCAGGACTCGTGTCACCTCGCCAACGCCCAGCGAATCACGGACGCGCCGAGGACGATCCTCACGTCCATACCGGGAGTCGAACTCGTCGAGATGGAACGCTCGGACGTGTGCTGCGGCGCGGGCGGTACGTACACCATCACGGAAAGAGAGTTTTCCTTAAGGGTGCTCGATTCCAAGATGCGAAACGTCGGTCGAACGAATGCCGACGTCCTCGCGACCGCAAATCCGGGCTGTGTACTCCAACTCCAGTACGGCACTCAAAGGTACGGCCCTCCGGTCGAGGTCAAATACGTCACCGACCTGCTTGACGAAGCATACCGGCGGGAGGATGGCTGACCCATGGAACTGGGACTATCCGGCAAGGTCGCTCTGATTACCGGAGGAAGCGACGGCATCGGCAAGGCGACCGCCATAGCGATGGGACATGAGGGTGTCAAGGTCGCCATCTGCGCCCGAAACCCGGAGCGTCTGAAAGCCGCTTTGGACGACATTCGCGGCCTTACCGGCGGGGAAGTCCTCGCCGTGCCTGCGTACGTACGTAACCAAGAGCAGATCGAGCGGCTCTTCGACGAGACCTTGCGCCGGTTCGGACGGCTCGACATCCTGGTGAACAACGCCGGAGGGTCGGCGGCCGGACCGCTGCTCGAAACCGACGACGACATCTGGCACGGCGATCTCGATACCAAGCTCTTCGGCGCGCTGAGGTGCTCGCGGCTGGCGATACCGCACATGATCGAAGCGGGCGGCGGGCGGATCATCAACGTGACGAGCATTTGGGGGAAGCATCCGGGAGCGGCGACCGTACCCACGACGGTCTCTCGCGCGGCAGGCATAGCGCTGACCAAAGCGATGTCACGTGAGTTCGCACCTCACGGCATACTCGTCAACACGGTCTGCATCGGACTCGCCCGGAGCGGACAGTTCCGCCGCGAGTGGGAGGAGCTGCAGGCCGAGGGGACAGATTTGACGGAAGAAGAATTCTACGCGCAGCAAGCGGAAGGCATTCCGCTGGGACAC
>JAPPDQ010000478.1 GCA_028875495.1 Chloroflexota bacterium | reverse complement strand
CCCACGATCCCATGAGCGAGGACGAACGCCTTGGGCTGCTCGACAAACTCCGCTGCGTGGTCATCGACGTGATGGAGAGCGACTGCGGCAGTCTGGTCGCGGCCTTCGTCTTCCTCGCCGCCTGGGGCGCGCAGGCGGTGTGGTTCCTGCTGTGGGGCGTCCTGCTCGGCTGGATCTCCGCGGCTCTGCTGGCGATCCCGATCGGCTACGCTTGCCGCTGAACGTAAACTGAGCATAAGATCGAGGGAACGATCAACACTATGCTCTCGGAGCTAGAGCACCTAGCACCGCCCCACAGACCGGCTGCAAAAAGTCGGTGGTCTCCCCATCTACAAGAACGATTTCTCGTAAGGAACAGGATGTCCGGTCGCAGGTGTTGGCATTTCAGCCGCTACGTCTCACATTGCAGCACGGCCCAGCACTTCTTCAGCCCACTGGTTCAGGCTCTTGCCGGATAGTTCCGCCGCTAGCGCGGCCTGACGGTGCACCTCGGGGCTGACGCGAAACATCATACGGCCTGAATAGGGTTTCTGAGGGTGCTTGCCGATCACCGCACAGGTTTCGATATAGTCCTCTACGGCCTCATGGAAGGCTTTGCGAAGGGCTTCCACATTATCTGCGTGAAAGCCGACACCATCGCGGATGCCCGCGAGCTGACCGACGAAAATACCGTCCTCATCGTCATAGTTGATACGGGCCGAATAGCCCTTGTAAGTCATTATGTTCGTCATGGTGTGATTCCCATTCTTTCCAAAAATGCGCGAGCGGAGCGAATCTGATAACGTTTGGCCTCCTTGTCAGGGTGCGGGCGGTGGAAAGTTTCGACCTCGCCATCCTTCTCGAACCGCACCCGTGACCCCCGGCCTTCGATCACCCGGGCGCCCGCAGCAATGAGCAGCCCTTCGATTGCTGCCCATTTGATGGTGCCGGACACTGGATCATGAAAGATGGCTGTAAGGGTCCTGCGATGCTTGCCCTGCATATGGAAACCCTATCGAAAGCTTGCAATTTGTGCAAGCAAAAGCGTGTGTAGCTTTAGCGTGAAGTCAGGTCAGGAGCGACTCGGAAGGATCGGATTGCAGCAGGCGCCCCGTCTCATTCATCGCTCTCTGGTTGTGCTTGGGCTCCTGGACGAGATTCGGGCCGGGCAACACCACTTGGCGGACCGGGGAAGTGCGGCCGACCCACCGGCTGGCACCGAAAGCACCACGCTGGTGGCGCACCCGCCACGATCCGTTCGAGACGACGTGGCCTCGCGTGGTGCAGTTGCTGGAGATCGAGCCAGACCGCACAGCGAAGCAACTCCTCAACCGGCTGCGACGGCGGACGTTGCAGCGTTGGGTCAAGGACTGTCGTCGACTCGAGGGCCGCCGCCCCAGACGTGGCCATAGACGCCTCCGGTTCGATCGACAGCGCGCTCTTGACCAGCAGGCCCGTCCAAGACGAAGCGTCCGCCTCCGCCGGGGCTTGTTGGCCAAAGATGTCGTTCGACGCCTTCCCAGCGGGGGCGCGCCGCCCCTTGCGGAGGGGCCGATCTCAGCAACCATCAGGGGTCGCTGCTCCTGCAGCCCTCACTGGAGAGGCGGTAGCATCTTTTTGAGGACAGTGGGTAGCATCCGTAAATGGGGGCGACGCATGACGTTCGAAGACAGAAAAGCGCGACGAATACGCGTGAAACATTTTAGCTGTTTAATGTTATACGCGTATCATTGATCGTTGTCAATTAGTTCGGCGATTGAAGGCAGCCCACGGTTCTTGAATACCCGATCGAGGCCCTCCATCAACAGTGTGTGCATCTTGGTGTTTTCTTCGAAGGCCAATCGGCGAACCTGTTCATAAACCGGCAACGCAAGGTAGGCCGTCTGCTGCTTGATACCAGGGCGCTTGCTGGAGGTCTTTGCTGTATTGTTATGCAGGTCTTGTCGCAGCATGGCCTCAGGCTCAGCAACCGAAGGAGACTCCCTCAACACTGCTTCAAGCGACGTGCGTTTCTTGCTCATCTGTCAGTTTCTCCAACTTCTTACAAATCCACTGCCATAATTTTCGGATCTCTGCCGCCGCTTTCCCATCCGGTTCGAGCTCGGTGACCCCTAAACCCAATCCTTGAGCGTCCTGATATGCATTGCGAGACACAATGTGCATAGGGGCCACCATCCCCAGCACACTCAGTCCCTTAGTCGCTTCACGGATTCGGTAGCCCCGCGGCGGGGTCTGATTCAGGACGAAGGCACTCAATTTGCCGAGTCGCCTGATGGTGGCCACTGTTGGTGGTGTAGCCTTCATGTCCGCTGGAGTCGGACGGCATGGAATTAGACACAAATCCGCATGGCGGATAGCTGCTGCAGTGCTTGGCTCGTCTCGGCCGGGAGTATCGATCAGGATTACATCAAAGCGATGTCGGCCGCTAGTGATGGCGTTCGGGAGTTCGGATGCCGTAACTGTCGCCAATTTCGGCGTTGGCGCTTCACGAGCTTGATACCAAGTCTCGGCGGTCCTCTGAGGGTCCATATCCAAAACCAGAGTCCTTGAGCCTTGTTCTTCGGCGGCGGCGGCACAGGATAGGGCGAGAGTGGTCTTACCACTGCCGCCTTTCTGGGTTACAAAGACGATAACTTGCATCCTCGCATAATCTTATCATGTTTCACACGTATGAGCTGATACCATTAAACGCGTACAATAAATTTCGTTCTCGGGTTAGATCGATGATCTCTTCAGCAAGAGGCTGGCTCACCGTGTTGTCTGGAGGAATGTGAGAGGATGGAGCTAGCCCATGGAGCGTAAACGAGGCGGTTTGGTTCCCATCGGTGGTGCTATCTCCGACCTGCGCGGGCCTTTGAAGGAGATTCGCGATGCGACGCCCCAAGCGCTTCACCACTTCACCCGCTTCGACCAAGTGAATCAGCTCGTCGGGGCCGGCGAAGCAGACCCCGACATGGGCTTCATGGCGCGGCTGTTGGCGCTATGCAGCCTGCCTCGAACCAACCCCGGCGACCGGCTTCGGTATGTCCGCCGAAACGGTCCATATACCCTAGTCATGAATGCGGGTGGTCTTCATAAGCTTCCCTACGGCAACTTGCCGCGCCTGTTGCTAGCCTGGCTATGCACCGAGGCAGTGCAGACCCAAAGCCGCGAACTGATCTTGGGTGCGTCACTGGCTGAGTTCATGCGGAAGCTGAGTATCAACAGTGACAGTGGCGGTAGTCGAGGAGAGCGGACCCGGCTTCGCAATCAGATGCGGCGGCTCTTTAACGCCAATATCCGGTTGGTCTATGAGGATGAGCACGGAGAGCAATTCGTTGCCTCAAACATCGCCGATCGAGGTGAGCTCTGGTGGGACCCCAGGCGGCCCGACGAGCCAGTGTTGTGGGAGAGCAAGATCTATCTGGGCGAGGCTTTTTTTTACGAGATTATCAGTCATCCCGTTCCGTTGGACATGAACATCTTGAAGGCCCTCAAGCGCTCTTCGCTAGGCCTGGATCTCTATCTTTGGCTCACCTACCGTACCTTTGCGTTGGCACGTCCGTTGCGGCTCTCCTGGCGTCAGTTGTACCGACAGTTTGGCGCGAGCCCGGCCAATGCGAATGAGAAGTACATCGTTCGAAACTTCCGCACAAAGTGCCTCCGCGAACTGAAGAAGATCAAGGCCGCATGGCCAGAACTCAACTACGCTACCGCCAAAGGAGTGCTGATTCTCTTGCCCTCCGAACCTGCTGTTCCGCGCCTGCAGCTCGTAGAGTAGCTCTCAGCTCCTTTCTCCTTGCGTTACTAGTCCTTGTAAAGGCAGTCCTCCCCTCTCTCACTACGTTCAAGGCGTTTCATGGGTTTCCGAGGGTGTGTTTCATCCACATTCGCCTGTGGATCTAGGAAATCTTCCCCGCTGAAACGGGATCACCTCAGCAGCCTTCTCCCCGCTGAAAC
>JAPPDQ010000569.1 GCA_028875495.1 Chloroflexota bacterium | reverse complement strand
ACACGATGCCCTGTCCTCGTTCTCGTTGCGCGTCAGCTGCGTCAGGCCGCTGCCGTCGGCGTTCATCACGTAGATGTCCTGATTGCCCGTCTCGTCCGACGAGAACGCGAGCTTGGAGCTGTCTGCCGACCACGACGGGGAGCTGTCCCCCAACGCATCGGGAGCCTGATTCAACAAACAACCCCCGGCGGTCGTGATAGCCATGATCCCGGCAATGACCCCGACGACAATCAGTCCCCTGTCGGTGCGTCCCTTTATTTTCTTCGGCTTTTGCATATCCCGTCGCTTCGCCCGGAAGTGACCTCGCTGTCACTCCAAGCATTCTATTATGCGTATTCGCGTCGCATCAGACGTACTTTCAACTGCAAGGCTACCTCGTTCTGCTGATTATCATCCCTCCGGTCTGCGGACGCAAAGCGAAGTTCGCATCCTCCATTTTAGGTCGATGCCACTGTTTCGCATCGATGACGCGCCAGCGATTGAGAGGTCAAACATCGGCCTTAGGAGTGGGAATCGAGGGTGAAGGGACCTTTGGCAGTAGAAGTCCTGTGAACCCCTCGCCCGACGCGCTCTACGAAGGATTGAATATTTTTATCGTCTGAATCTGGGGGGTGCCGTAGCGCTTGGTTACGAAGGCGATGTGGTTGCCGTCGGGCGACCAAACAATTGGGCCTTCGTTCCCTTCTTGGTTCCGGGCCTTTGCCCCGGTGATATTGGTCAGGTCTGCGCCTTCAAACCGCATCAAGTAAATGTCATTTGCCGAGCCTCTTTGCGTGAACATAAGGTGCGGCTGGGCCTCGAAGGCGATCCACGATCCGTCAGGAGACCAGGATGGTCCGGAGTCCCCCAAGCTTGATGTTCGCGTCCAGTTGTAGGTTCCGCTCCCGTCCGGGTTCATGATATAGATGTCAAAATCAACGGGTGAGGCGGTGAACACGGTACGAAGATTCCGTCTTGCAGCCTCACTCATCTCCCTACCGAATTCGGTCTTGGGACGGTTCGATGAGAAAGCGATAAACTGCCCATCCGGTGACCAAGCCGGAAACACGTCCGCGTATTTGTTGTCGGTTAGCTTGGTAAGGCCGGATCCGTCCACGTTGACCACGTAGATCTCGTGGTCTCCATCCTCTCGCGACTGAAATGCAAGCCGCCGGCTGTCGGGCGACCACGTCGGATTGCCATCGAATAAAAAGTTGAAGGTCAGCCTCGTCTGGCCGCTACCGTCGGCGTTCATCACGTAGAGTTCCGGTCGTGGCGCGGCTCCAGGGAATTCCGGCGCGCCGTCATGGAATGGCACCGGGGTGGGCCCGAGCTGGGGAGGAGGATTGGCGTCGCGATTCGACGTGAACGCGATCTTCGTGCCGTCCGGCGACCAGATGGGCCGAGAGTACAGTTGGGCGGGGTGAACAGTTAGGCTGGTCAGGCCGGTCCCGTCTGGCCTGACGCGGTGAATGTCGGTCTTCCCCTGTGTACGACTGAGAAAGGCGATCCACTCACCGTTGGGCGACCATGATGGATCCATGTCCTTGGCTTCGCGGTTCGTGAGGTTCACTCGCCCGGAGCCGTCGGCGTTCATCACGTAGATGTCCAAGTCGCCCGTCTCGTCCGATGAGAAGGCGACCTTGGTGCTGTCGTCCGACCATGACGGAGCGGTATCGCCCAGCGCATCAGGAGCCCTGTTCAATGCAATACCGGCGACCACCCAACCCCCTACGGTCGTGACAGCTATGATGGCTACTATAGCCCCGACGACGATCAGTCCCTTGTCGCGGCGGCTCTTTAGCTTTAGCGGCTTTTGCATGATTTCCCCCTTACACTAAACGCGACCACGCTCCAATTCCAAGCATATCACTAACGTAACCCGACTGCATCAGCCCAGCTTTCGGTCACAAGAACCGTTGCACAGACCGTGAGCCGGTGAGACATTTTGAGAAAATGAGACGGTTTGAGAATCCTGCTTACGCCCTCTTTTTTCTCGTCATTCTCGATTTGTCTCGGTCCATTTTGCCCGTCCGGAAGGGGCGTTTGAACTTGCTTCCGCGAGGCGCACCGTGTAGACAACGCCGTGGTGAGACATTTTGAGAAGAAATTCGAGCGGCAAGAATTTTCCCGCCCTTTTTCTCAATTCGTCTCACACGGTTCGTGCTTCTAGGCTCGATTGTCCGTTGCCGTTTCAGCGACGCTTACAACATAGTCCATGTGTTCTCGTAGGTCAAACGGGGAACGGGTCACGCACTCTGAAGACCGGGTTGCCTGCCGTCACGCCTTCACAATACGCTGTAGAAGAGATGCCGTCCTCCACCTCATACGACGCGGTTGTCATCGGAGCGGGCCCGAATGGGCTGTCGGCGGCCATCGTGCTGGCCCAAGCGGGCAAGTCGGTCCTCGTCGTTGAGGCGAAAGATAGCGTAGGCGGCGGAATGCGCTCCGCCGAGCTGACTCTGCCAGGCTTCGTACACGACATCTGCTCGACCGCTTACCCCCTCGGCGCGGGCTCGCCGTTCTTCAACTCGCTACCGCTCGCCGAACACGGCCTCGAATGGATCCATCCGACTGCTCCCGTATCCCATCCCTTTGACGATGGAACGACCGCCGTGCTGTATCGCTCGGTAACGGAAACGGCCGATGCGCTGGACTCCGATGCCGAGGCATACCGCAAGCTCATGGGGCCATTGGTTACGGGTTGGAATGTTACTGTCGATTACCTGCTGTCTCCCTTTCGGAGTGTACCCACGCATCCTTTTTCCATGGCGCGCTTCGGTCTAATCGGAACTCGGTCGGTCGAATCAGTGGCGCAGAGCAGGTTCGAGGGTCAAAGGGCGCGGGCCCTATTCGCCGGGATCGGCGCGCACTCGATGCTCCCCCTCGACCGGGCCTCCACGGCGGCCGTCGGGCTGGTGCTCAGTACCGCTGGACACGTTGTGGGCTGGCCCTTCGCCCGTGGTGGAGCGAAGTCGATTGCGCAGGCTCTGGCATCGTACTTTGAGTCGATCGGAGGAGAGATCGTCACGAACAGGAGAATCGAGTCCCTCGGTGAACTGCCCGATAGCAGGGCGGTCCTCTGCGATATCTCACCCGACCAGCTGCTGGAGATCGCCGGTGATAGGCTCGATGGACGTTACCGTCGACGCCTCGAGTCGTACCGGTATGGTGTCGGCGTGTATAAGATCGACTTCGCGCTGGACGGGCCGATCCCTTGGAAGGATCCCATGGTTGCGTGGGGAGGAACAGTCCATGTCGGGGGAACACTCGCGGAGATTGCCGATGCTGAGGCTGGGGTATGGGAGGGCAAAGTCCCCGAAAGGCCGTTCCTGCTCGTCGCTCAACCCAGCCTGTTCGACGACTCCCGCGCGCCGGAAGGGAAGCATACGGCTTGGGCGTACACACACGTCCCCCACGGCTCGACGTTCGACGCGACCGACCGCATCGAGGCTCAGATCGAGCGCTTTGCTCCCGGCTTCCGCGATCGGATACTGGCAAAGCACGTCATGGCTCCTGCGGCGCTGCAGGCGTATAACGCGAACTACGTCGGCGGCGACATCAACGGAGGCGTTCAGGACTTCCGGCAGACGTTTGCCCGGCCAATGCTTCGCTGGAACCCGTACTCCACCTCGGTCAAGGGCCTCTACATATGCTCCGCTTCCACGCCGCCGGGCGGAGGCGTTCACGGCATGTGCGGTTACCACGCGGCCCGGTCGGCATTGCGAGAGGTGTTTTAAATGGCTGTCCGCGTCGGGATCGAGTATTGTATGCGGAGCGTAATTGCGTCCCATACCTGCATCGAATCGCGCTTGCCCGCATCGAATTGACTGAAGGAGAGTTTGTCCATGAGTCCCAGAATACTCAAGATGCTGCTCGCCGGACTCGCTGTCGGCGCGCTCTCAGTTGTGACCGTGGCGTGCGGTTCACAAGAGACGGACGAACC
>JAPPDQ010000413.1:3017-3931 GCA_028875495.1 Chloroflexota bacterium | reverse complement strand
CTAGAGCACCTGCTCACCGTGATGACCTTCCGGCGTGCGGATGGACGCGAAATATGCCTTGCCGAGTCGCCTCTTGAACCGGTATTGAGAAGCGGTGAAACGGTGCGTGCGGAGGAAATAGTCATTTCCCTGCCCGGCGGTCAGTCGGTAACCACTCTCGTTAATGCCAGACCAATTCACTCGGACGAGGGGGAGGTCGTGTCCGTTGTCGTGACTATGCAGGATCTAACGCCCCTGCAGGAACTCGAACGGTTGCGAACCGAAGTCCTCGGCACGGTGAGCCAGGAACTGCGGACGCCGCTGACCACCATCAAGGGCTCGACGGCTACCGTCCTTGGGTCACCTTCTGCGCTCGACCCCGCCGAGACTCACCAGTTCTTCCGAATTATTGATGAGCAGACGGATCACATCCGAGACCTCATGAATAACCTTCGAGACGTGACGCAGATCGAGGCCGGGACGTTCTCGATCGATTCCAGACCTACGATCATGGCGGATATCGCCGTCGAGGCGAGAAATACCTTCCTGAGCGGCGAAGCCAAGAACCAGGTTGTTGTCGATCTTCCGCCCGATCTGCCCACGGTAATGGCGGACAGACAGCGTATCCTCCAAGTCTTGAACAACCTCCTTGCCAATGCATCTAAATACTCACACGAGGCGTCTACCGTTAGAGTGACGGCCTCACGGGAAGGCCCTTGCATCGCGGTCACCGTTTCGGACGAGGGTAGAGGCGTATCTGCCGAACACCTGCCTCACCTGTTTAGGAAGTTTGCGTGGATCGATCACGAAGAAGGCAAAACCGAGTCCGAAGGGGCAGGTCTGGGCCTTGCGGTCTGCAGGGGAATAGTCGAGGCGCACGGAGGCCATATTTCCGCGGAGAGTGCCGGACCGGGATTCGGTACACAGATCACCTT
>JAPPDQ010000413.1:0-3007 GCA_028875495.1 Chloroflexota bacterium | reverse complement strand
CTTCCGGCTGTCTGTGAGGAAGAGACCCTCGCAGTTTCTCCTCAGCTTCCTGTTCTCAGGAGGGAGACGCCTAGTGATCAGGAAGCCGTTCTCGCGGTCATCGACGACTCCCAGATGCAGAGGTATGTTCACGACGGTCTCTTGGCAGAGGGCTACTCCCCTATGCTGACCGGGAATACGGAAGAGGTGCGTCGCCTTATTCAAGAAGGAAGGCCGTGTCTGGTCTTACTGGACTTGGCGCTGGCGGGCGACGCGGACTTCGAGGTGATGAAGAGCATCTCGGAAATCACCGATGCGCCAATAATCCTTCTGTCCGGATATGGCAGGGATCAAACTATTACACAGGCTTTTAACCTGGGAGCCGTCGACTACATCGTCAAGCCCTTTTCACCAAACGAGCTCATGGCGAGAATATCGGCAGCCCTGAACAGAAAAGAGCTGTACGGCAACACCCAGACCCTCGAACCCTACGTGCACGGCGATATAGAAATCAACTACGCTGAACGGGGCGTTACGGTGGCGGGACGCCCGGTGTACCTGACCGCCACCGAGTACAGGCTGGTCTTCGAGCTGTCTATCAACGCCGGACGGGTGCTGTCTCACGAGCAGCTTCTGGATCGAGTTTGGGGTGTTAGGAGTCCCGGCAATTCACAGGTCTTGCGTGCGTTCATCAAGTCCCTCCGCCGAAAGCTGGGCGACGACGTGAAGAGCCCCAGGTACATATTCACCAAGCATCGTGTCGGCTACCAAATGGTGAAGCCCGATCAGGATGTCACCCGTCAGGCTCTGTAGATCTATCTGCCACGGAACGTAAGCGTCGGTCGCTGGACTGCGGACCGCCCGCTGCACCCCACGGCCCATGGGACTGTCCAACACATGGCGCCGCAATGGTTCGGGCTTCGTGAGAACGCTCGGTACACACAACCACCGTCATACCCGCGAAGACGGGTATCCATAGAGGGGAGGGTGTTCCTCTCGTCAATTCTGAACGGTTACACGGCACGACAAATTGTATGTTGACCTGCCATTATGGTGTATATTGCTTTGTTGGGGCTATTGCAAGATTCGATGAGGAATTCTTTGCGCAAGGCATTTATGGCATAGTGAGTTGTCATATGAAGCAGCGAAGAACCCATCGACTCAAGCACAGGGTCTGAATAGACTGATATGGGAGCGGACGTGAACGGCCAGAGTGACGGGATTGTTATCCGCGCATCGAGCATAACAAAGCGATTTGGAGACGTCCTTGCGGTGGACGGCGTCTCCTTTGAGGTTCGCCGGGGTGAGACCTATGGGCTGTTAGGCCCGAACGGCGCGGGCAAGACCACCACCATGCGCATGGTGAGCGGTCTGTCCCCTCTTACTGGTGGAGAACTGACAGTGGCGGGCATCGACGTGTCAAGGCAGGGTAGAGAAGTCCGCAATGTGCTTGGCGTCGTAACCCAGCAGGACGGTCTCGATACCGATCTGAATGCTAGAGACAACCTCATTACCTACGGTTTCATCACCGGGCTCTCGCGTGTGCAGGCGGAAAAAAGAGCGGACGCCGTCTTGATGTACTTCGACCTCACCGACAAGGCGAAGGAGGAGATCGACAACCTTTCCGGCGGGATGAAGAGACGTCTCGCGATAGCCAGGGCATTCATGGCCCAGCCTCAGGTGATCGTGCTCGACGAGCCTACAACCGGCCTTGACCCTCAGGGCCGCAACGGCGTGTGGCAGGAACTGGAGACCATGAAGCAGGCCGGCGTGACGGTCCTGATGTCCACTCACTACATGGATGAAGCCGCGGCCCTGTGCGACCGGCTCGCCATCATGCACCACGGAAAGATCCTCACCGAGGGAGCGCCGGACGAGTTGGTCATCCGGCACGCCGGGTCGGAGGTGGCCCAGGTTCGTGTGTCCAACGGAGCGCGTCAAGACGTGGTGAACTGGATCGACAAGGCCGGGTTCGATTATCGACAGGCCGGCGCGGTTATCACCGTATCGGCCCACAACGGAGATCGCCCCGACCTGTCCGGACTCGAAGGGGTGCGGGTCTCTTACCGTCCTTCCAACCTTGAGGACGTATTCCTGTCCATGGCGGGCAGGAAGCTGACGGACGAGTGATGGTCGCTTTACACAGTCCGTATTTCGCTGGTGTCAGACTGCGCAGCATCGCGGGGATTTGGTTCCGCCACGCCCTGGTCCTAAAGCACACTTGGCTGCCTTCCATTACCTGGTACTTCGTTGAGCCATTCGTGGCCCTGATGGCCATAGGTCTCGGCATAGGAGCTCTGGTAGACGACGTCGACGGACTGCCGTACGCCCAGTTCGTTACCCCCGGAATAATCGCCGGCTCCGCTATGTTCCACGCCATCTTCGAGTGCTCGTGGGGGGCCTTCTTCCGCATCCAGAAGGGGATGTATGAGACGACCATGACCGCTCCGGTAAGCACGAGAGAGCTCGCCATGGGGGACATATCCTGGGCCATGAGCAGGGCGGTCCTCACGGGCTTTTGCATAGGCGCGGTGGCGGCGCTATTGGGCTGGATAGACACCATTTCCGGCGTAGGAGTCCTGTTTGCCGCCGCACTGATCGGTATGCAGTTCGGCGCATTGGGTCTCATATTCGCCGCGCTGTCACCGAACGTCCACATCCTGTCCCTCACCTTTACTGTGGTAGCGACGCCCCTCTATTTCTTCAGCGGAGCTTTCTTCCCCATATCCGTACTGCCGGATTGGGTAGAGCCGATAGCCTGGGCCGCCCCTCTCACACCCGCCGTTCATCTCGCGCGGGGATTCGTAACCGGTGACTTGATACTTACCCACCTGTTCTCCGCTCTCTACGTACTCGCCATAACTGCCGTCCTATTCCCTATCGCCGCGGTCCTCCTGCACCGCCGCCTGGTCAAGTGACCACCACCTGCCCCAACTGTTCAGAGTCCGTGAGAAACCCTTTCTCAAGCAAAGCAGCGTCATACCCGCGAAGGCGGGTATCCACAGGGGGAAGGGTGTTATGCACGCAA
>JAPPDQ010000259.1 GCA_028875495.1 Chloroflexota bacterium | reverse complement strand
GTCCTGCCTCACGAGTACACCTTCCGCGAGCAGGTCGGGCAGACGCGAAAACACCTGGACTCAAGCTCCCCGACCACCACGCCCGCCCTCGCGGCTGTTGACCGCCAGACGCCGCCGGCACCTGGGGTGTCGGCGCTCCCCCGACCTCGTGGAGGTCGCTTCGTAACTCACACACAACTCACGGCATAGAGGAGAAGACCCATGGCCGCTGCAAAGCAGATCCTCATCTACGTACGCGGACGGAGACACGCCTTTGACAAGGAAAAGATCGACTACAAGGAGGTGGTCGATCTCGGCTATCCCGACGGCAAGCACGGTCCGCTCTACGAATACGATGTCTCCTGGAAAGACGGGCCGAAGGGCGAGGAAGAAGGAATTCTCAAGGAGGGTGATTCTGTCCCGGTCGTCAACGAGATGAGATTCGATGTCAAGTTCACCGATCGATCGTAGCCCCGACCTCAAGGCCCTAGTCGAGGCGGGCTACGCCCTGGAGCTGCGCGGCGCCTACCTCGTCGTCAAGAACCTGCCCTACCTCAAGAACGCCGAGGGACAACTGGCCAGGGCCGACATGGTCACGAGCGTCGAGTTCCCCGACGGGAGGGCCACGCCTCCCGGCGACCATACCGTCTGGTGGACCGGCAAACCGCCGTTCCGCGCAGACGGCTCCTCCATGGAGGAATACCTCTCCTGCGGCGCTTGGCCGGAAGGTTATGACCTCGGCGAGGGGTTGACGGCCTACATGCGGTGGTCCCGCAAGCCCGTCACCAACGGCAAGAAGCGCGCCTACGTCGACTACGAAGAAAAGGTCACGACCTACGTTACTGAAGTCGCCGGCCAAGCCGATATCAGGCACCCGGGTGTGCTCGAGGCCGCGAAGACCGGCGTAGCTCCTACGATCGCGATCGATTCCCGGTTCAAGTACATCGACACGAACACCTATCGCTACGGTCTGAAGGGCATAGAACAGCGCATCGAAGACGAAATCGTCGCCATTGTCGGGGTGGGCGGCACGGGTTCCTACCTGATGGACATCCTGGCAAAGACCAACGTCAAGGAGCTGCACCTGTTCGACAAGGATGTGCTGAAACAACACAACGCGTTTCGGATGTGCGGCGCTGCCCGCATCGAGGAGCTTGGCGGCTCATACTCCAAGGTCGACTGGTACCGTCGTACCTACTCTGCGATTCGTGAAGAGGGGATTCACGTGCACACCGAGGAGCTCACCGGTGACTGCAGGGATGCCCTTGCTAGGTTTACGACGGTGTTCATTGCGGTCGACGATTTGAGTGTACGCCGAGACCTGCAGGCCGCCTGTAACGAGCTCGGCATCTACCACGTCAGCGTCGGCCTCGGCGTGGAGGTCGAAGGCGAGTCCAACGATCAGCTCGGCGGCAACGTCAAGGTAGAAACCGCGTTCCGTCCCAGGCAGGACCGACCGACCGAGTTCCCTCCCGGCGCAAGGCCGGACCAAGCATACGGTATTGTGCAGACCACTGAACTCAACATGCTCGGAGCCGCGCTTGCTGTCCTCGAATGGAAAGCCAGGGTCGGTATCTACAGAAACGACCGGGAACGCGACATGGATACGGTACTCGTCTCGGCCTCTACCGGCCGACTTCTCCAGACCCGGAAAGGGGACCCCGCTTGAAGACCCGCACGTGGAGGACGATCTGGGTCGATGACATGCCGCCATCGCTCGACCCCGGGAATCTCTACATATCGGTGAAGCACCGACTAACGGAGCACCTCTGCGCCTGCGGCTGCGGAACCGAAGTCAGCCTGCCACTGAGTCGAAGCGAATGGCGCATCGAATACGATGGCGAATCGGTCAGCATAAGGCCATCGATCGGCAATTGGCGATTGCCGTGCCGGAGCCACTACATCATTGAGAAAGGCCATACGCGCCGGTGTCGCCCCTGGACCGAGAAGAAGATTCGAACGGGACAAGCTCGTGACCGCAAAGCCAAGACCGCCGATATCGCGAGGAAACGAAGAAAGGCCCGTTGGTGGAGCCGCATTTGGGACTGGCTCAGGTCATCCAGCGCTGGTACTCGCTCGTGTCAGCGTGATCGACATAGTTGACTTCATGAACCATCAGCTTGTGGCGGTCGCACAGAGGCGCGACCGCTTGACTGGGGCGCGCCGGTCCGTCCAAATGCAAGCCATTTGAGGCCGGTTTCCGGCTATTTGAGTACGACGAATCCGGACTTCATCCAACGGCAATAACGGCAGATCGTGCAGTTCTGATTGAACTTAGACGAATTCTTGCCAGGATTCACGCCATCTTGGGGACACTGTACAGCGTGCGGTCCCTCGCGCAGCGCTGGAGTACATAGGGGTGGCCAGCGCCCGCCCGGCGGCGATCGTGAAGGAGAGAGTGCTAGGTCCCGTGTTCGAGAGCCTCAGCGACGTGCACAGCGGTTTGGTGCCGCGCATCTTGACCGACCGCGGCGGATCAAACTTCATCCAAAGCGGAGTTGGGTCGACGGCGGTGAGCCGTTCGAGATCTCTAGTTTCTCACTCCCAGACGACGATTGCGTCCTAACCGAGTTCGGCGAGATCGAGCAGATTCCTGCGGTCGCGGAGGACGTTCTCGCGGAACTTGTCTTCCTGACCTAGTCTCGGTACTCCAAGTAGCTGTCTGGAACGGCGGACACTCGGGGTCTCCCCGTCGCCTTGTCCACCACCCACATCGTGACGCCAAGCTCTACCGCCTTGTTCAAGTCGGCGCAGGCTTGATCCTCGCGATCTGACCGCAGACACGCAGCGCCCCTGCGCCAGTAGAGACGACCGAGCATTTCTTTTCCATCCTCAGACGTGTCTCCCGCCGTTTCGAGTTCCTCGATCGCTGTGTCGTAGTCTGGGATTGCGTCCTCGAAGTTACCCAACTCACTGTTTGCCCAAGCCCGGTTGACGTGGGCGTCGATGGCTCTGGGGTCTAAGGAGATCGCTTCAGTGAACCTCTCGATAGCCTGGTCGAGCTGCCCAGCTTCGCCGTATGCGATCCCCCAGCATACATACGCGCGTGCCATACTTCTTGGCCTATCGCCGGGAATCTCTGCAACTCGATCTTCCCAATTCCGAACGATGCGGTCAGTGCCGAACGGTTTCGAGACTGAGTTCGCGTGACCGTAACCGGCGAGGTCGGGGAAAAGCGTGTCAGCCGCGAGGCCGTGTTCAGCCTGGAGTTCTGCGAGCAATGCGGGTTTGGAAGCCTGAGCGACCACCACCTTCCAGAGCTGTCTGGGCCACAGAAACGGCCTACCAAAGACGAAGACGGATGCCTGAGAAGCTGGTCGGCCCTGCAGTCCGCGCGGGGACCAAAGGTAGAGCCGATCCTCCCGTACGGATGGCTGCTCGAAGTATTTCATGACCCCGTGCATTCGAGCTTCAGGTTCGGCGACTAATCGGACCTCGGACCTCGGGAGAATGTACACGGCGCCGTCCTCCTCCAGATGCTCGTTACACGCAAACCAGAGGGCGACGAGCGCTTCCGTAGTAAAGTCTATCAAGCCCGTGGCCGCTCCCTGATGCTGGAGCTGTGCGAGGATTTCCAGCTCGGAACTTCGCGGAGGCAGTTCTGGGCAGTTGCCGACATGTCGCAGGGCGCCCCGCAGCAGGATCTCGGTGTACGCTGCCAAGGAGTGCGTCACTTTGCCTAGGTCCTCCCCCTTGGCACCGGGCGCGAGTCGACGCGCCGCGGAACAATCCACACGCCACTCAGCCTTGGCTTGGCCGCGGTACACGGCGTCACCATAGCTCTCGATCTCTGTGAGGAATGCTGCAACCGTGGAGACTGTCGTCATTTGCTTCCTATCCTCGGGTGCCCCAACCGA
The DNA here is from genome assembly GCA_028875495.1 of Chloroflexota bacterium. Lineage (GTDB taxonomy): Bacteria > Chloroflexota > Dehalococcoidia > Lucifugimonadales > VXLM01 > VXLM01. The sequence goes on along the minus strand of JAPPDQ010000259.1, from coordinate 137 downwards.
CTCACGCCCGAGATTCTGTTGGGCCGCGAAGCCACCTCTCTGTCGGCCTCATCCAGAGCTTGACGCTGGCATCGAACCGACATTTGGGGAACATCAGCATCCACGCGTCGCTACGCTTCCCACTGTCGCGATCCCTA
>JAPPDQ010000043.1 GCA_028875495.1 Chloroflexota bacterium | reverse complement strand
CTCAGATCATTGGGTGGGGCAGCTACGACAATTGTATCTACATGCTGGACTTACGGGGCCGGCCTCTCCTGCGTGCGGGAATCCAAAAATACACGTCATCGCCGGAGCGCTTGATAACGAGTTCGACTCCGATTGTCTTGGCTGCCTGATTCAGGCGTCGCCTAATTGCAATCGCACTTTCGTCCTCAGTTGCAGACAGCATCCCTGCCTGACCAGACTGTAACTGACGAATATATCCCAAATACTCGTGAATTATCTTTGCCCTTTTACCTGAAGCCGTTTTGGCCGTGGCTTCCTCTACCGAAACTATTGTTAATCTTGACAATTGCTTCCTCCCTGATGTGCCGTCTGCAGTTTGAATGACGGAGCGGAATCTCTCGTTATTGGGAACTTAACTCAGGTATGAGTCTCTAGTGAACGCCTGACCTGTAGAGGCCAGTTGCACCACCCCCAAGAATTAGCATACGGCAGCGGCTAGTATTTTGTCAAAGGGTTACAAAGCGTAAGGGAATCCGGTTGTGAATCATTCGTTGATCTTCAAGTAATTCGGCTGTAGTAATGATTATCAGTATCAATAAGAGGGTGTTTATTGAGTCGACGGAAATCGTTCGTGGTGAGTTTGACGAACCATGAACACATTCGACCCTTCGACAGGCTCAGGGTGAACGCAGAGGTCTTTAGTCACTCCCTAACTTTTAGATTATGCAGAACTCATTCTCTGGATGCCCAACAAGCGCTTTAGGAGAAGATAGGTTTCACATTTAGCGTCGCTTCGGCATCTGCTTAGTGACGTTGATGGTCTCATTTGCTAAACTCTCTTTCACCACGAAACTGCCAATCGAGTCTCAAAGTTCAGGAGAAGATGAATGACCTTTCCGATCAGTGAGATGGATACCATAGCCAGGGAATTCGATGGACGGATGGGATTCTTCCTTGAAGACGTCACGACCGGAGAAACGCATGAGTACGCTTCCAGCCAGCGATACCCGACCGCCAGCGTCTGCAAGATTACCGTCATGGCCGAGCTATTCCGACAGGATGCAGAGGGCATTTTATCGCTGGGTGATCGGAAACGGTTGGAAGACCGGTACTCGACGCACGGTTCCGGTCAACTCAAGCTGATGCAGGATGAACCTGAGATAACTCTGCGCGACTACTGCCGCATGATGATTACCATCAGCGACAACATGGCGACCGACCTGTTGATGGAGACGGTTGGCATCGCGAACATCAACGCTTTCCTCGACTGTATGGGCTATTCGAACACGCGGACCAGCGTCACGATGGGCCGGTACCACTATCGAATGACCTACCAAGACGACCTGCCTACCAACCGTGCCAACGATGTGCTGCAGGTGGAAGCATCGGCGGCAGGAGCGAACGACTACAAGAGTATTTCGTATAGCGACTCTCCCGAAAACAACGTGGCCGCGCCTGGTGAAATGGGGAGCATCATGAAGCGGATGTACGACGGTGCTCTCGTCAGTCCCGAAGCGTCTTCTGAGATGCTTGAGATGATGAAGAATGCCCGTGACGACCGGATGATCCGCCGGGGTCTCCCGCGGGAGATCGTCGTGGCGCAGAAGAGCGGTTCCAGCGGGCGAATCAAGGGCAACGTGGGGATCGTGTACCTGCCGAGCGGCCCAATGATCGTCTCGGCGTTCGCGACTGCCAACTCAAACGACGTTCGAGCGGACGAGGCTATTGCGAAAGTGTGCCGTCTGGCCTATTCTGCGTTCTGCCCGGAAGTTCTCGCATCTGTCACTGCGTAGCTCTTGAGGCCCGCCGTAAAGTGCTTGCTGGGCCATCTACGCCTCGCTACGTATCTGCATGCATTACGTTTACGCCACTTCGTGCCGTAGGTTTGTGGTACATTATCAGTCGTCGATTGAGTCGGAACGAATAAACATAGCAAGGAGTCGAGGGAAAGATGACGACGGAAGGCAACGTCACCGAAGCTGAGATCGCCTCCCACTGGAAGGAAGAGGAACTTATCCATCCCAGTCCTGGGTTCATCGGACAGGCCAACGTGTCCGACCCGGCGGTGTTCGACCGATTTACTCCGGACAAGTTTCCCGACTGCTTTATCGAGTACGCCAATCTCTTGTCGTGGGACAAGTATTGGCATACGACCCTTGATGACTCCAACCCGCCGTTCTTCAACTGGTTCGTCGGAGGACGGCTTAACGCCAGCTATAACTGCGTGGACCGGCACTTGGAGGAACATGCCAACAAGGCCGCATTCATCTGGGTCTCGGAGCTCGAACATGAGCCGGACATCGTGCTCACGTTCCAGGAGTTGTATGTTCGGGTCAACGAAACGGCGTCCCTGCTGCAAAGCCTCGGGTTGAAGGCCGGCGACCGCGTCACGCTTCATATGCCGATGATCGTCGAACTGCCGATTACCATGTTGGCCTGTGCCCGGCTGGGCGTGATCCACTCCGAGGTCTTCGGAGGATTCAGTGGCGCGGCGTGCGGCGACCGGATCGTCGACTCGGGCAGCTCGATCCTTATAACTGCCGACGCCTACCACAGGGCCGGGACTCTGCTTGACCACAAGATCAAGGCCGACGAGGCAGTGGAGGTCGCTAATAACGAGGGCGTTGAAGTCGAGAAGGTGCTGATATGGCAGCGCTACCCAGGCAAGTACTCCTCGCCGACACCAATGGTCGAGGGGCGTGACGTGTTCGCGAACGAGTTGATCGAGGAACATAAGGGCAAGAAGGTGGCGCCGGTGTCCTTGCCTGCAGACCACCCGCTCTTCCTCATGTACACGAGCGGGACGACGGCGAAGCCGAAGGGCGCTCAGCACAGCACGGGTGGATACCTCGCCTACGCGGCGGGCACCTCCAAGTACTACCAGGACATTCATCCTACCGACACGTACTGGTGTCTGGCCGACATTGGATGGATTACGGGCCACTCCTATATCGTGTACGGTCCGCTGTCGGTGGCCGCGACGGGCGTGCTGTTCGAGGGAGTCCCGAACTATCCCGATCCGGGTCGGGCATGGCGAGAAGCCGAGCGACTCAACGTCAACATCTTCCACACTGCGCCTACCACCATAAGGATGCTCCGCAAGGCTGGGCCGGACGAACCTGCGAAGTACAACTACCACTTCAAGCACATGACGACCGTGGGCGAGCCAATAGAGCCTGAGGTCTGGCGCTGGTACTACGACGTTGTCGGAAAGGGCGAGGCTGCCATCGTCGATACCTACTGGCAGACGGAGACGGGGGGATTCATCGGCGTGACGATGCCCGCGTTGCAGCCCATGAAGCCCGGAAGCTGTGGGACGGGCGCGCTCGGTATCGAGCACGTCGTATTCGATGAGAACGGGAACGAGATCGAGCCGGGAAGCGGCGTTGCAGGCAATGTGTGCATCCGAAACCCGTGGCCCGGACGAATGCAGACCGTTTGGGGTGACGATCAGCGGTTCATAGACACGTACTACGCGAAGTTCAACAAGGACCCTGAGAGCAAGGACTGGCGGGACTGGCCGTACATGACCGGTGACGGCGGTATCCAGGCTGCGGACGGTTACCTGCGCGTGGTGGGCCGACTGGACGACGTCATTAACGTGGCGGGCCATCGGCTGGGCACGAAGGAACTCGAATCCGCTACGCTTACGGTCGAGGCTGTAACGGAGGCGGCTGCCGTGCCGGCTTTCGACGAGCTCAAAGGCCGGTCTCCTGAGATGTACGTGTCCATTCATGCGGGCCACGATCCCGACGAGGTAGCCACACAGGTCAAGGCGGCGATCACCCAGATCATCGGGCCTATCGCAAGGCCGAAATATGTCTGGATCGCTCCCGACCTGCCGAAGACGCGCTCCGGCAAGATCATGCGTCGTGTGACCGCCGCGATCTCGAACTTCGTGGACGTGGGTGACGTCACCACACTTGCCAATCCTGAAGTGGTGGATGAGATCCGGGAGATCGTGCAACAGACGAAGGTCGCCGCCGGAGACGTGCCGGCGACCGTGGCGAAGGAG
>JAPPDQ010000314.1 GCA_028875495.1 Chloroflexota bacterium | reverse complement strand
CCCTTTCGTTGACCGAATTTCCATAGCTGAGTAAGATACGTAGGCGCGACGAGCGCCCGTACTCGTACCGCGTAATCCCTCGAAACGCCCCGGTTGCGTCATGAACCCCTCGGATCGGACGAACTCCAAGGACCTCCTCGTTGTCGGTGGGGCGGATGGGATCGGCATGTGGCTGGTGAAGCGGGTTTTGGGGAAGGTGCCGGAGGTGGGACGGATCACTCTGGCTGACGTCAAACCTCTGACCACCTCAGGGGGCGAGCGTGGGCAGAATCCCGACGCTAATCACGTAACTGAATTAAGGCATTTGCCTAAGCCTGTCGACGTCGTTCGTCTGGAAAACGGTTCCGAATTCGCCGATTGGGCTGCTGTAGAGACAGGCACGGCAGGGCCTCCCGGGCCTTTGAGGCTTGAGGACTACGGACTGGTCATGTTGGCGGTGCCGGAGGACCAGATCGAGCTCGCCTGCTCGGCAATTTTGCCCCGTCTCAAGTCTGGCGCCACAGTCTTCGACGTGGTCTCAACGAAGACGCGGGCTATGGCAGCCATGCTCGAACACGCGCCCGACGACGTAGGGGTGTTGGGGACACACCCGCTCTTCGGTCCGGCAGTCCCGGACGTCATCGGCCAGACGTTCATGATGGTACCGACGGAACGCACAGACGTTGACACCTACGATTGGCTGACATCGCTTCTGCGATCGAAGGGGGCTATCGTCGAAGAGACGGACGCTGAGACTCATGACCGTTACATGCTGCTGGTGCAGACATTGGCGCATTATGCCTACCTCGTATTCGGAAAGACACTGGCGAAAGCATCGGACTTGGGGTACACCTTCGAGGAGTCTCTCCGATACAGCACTCCGCCGTACAGTATTCTCGCAGCGTTTACGTCACGCATCATTGGGGGCAACCCGGACCTTTACGCTCAAATTCAGGGACAGGCCGATTCGGACGCGCTGCGCTCGATGTTCGTCGAAGCGGCGGGGGAACTCGCCGGTCAATTTGCACAGGGCGGGCCAGAGATACTGGCTGCCATCGAAGAAGTGGTCAAGCCCTTCAGAGGCAGTGACGTGGCGCGCGCGTATGCCAACTCCATCGCGCTGGTCGACAGCGTACAGCAGAGCTATCGAGACCTGCACGAAAGGATGGAGTCGAAGGAGCTGACCATCGTTCAGGTGCGCGACCCGTTTTCGTATGACAGTACGGTACGACTTCACGTGGGTATCGTCACCGACGTTGACGGACACAGCGTCGAGATTACCGAGCGGCAAGCCGTCGTAAACGGCAAATGGTACCTTGCCTACGACGAGGAGTCGGAGTCCGTGCTGAAAAAGGCAGGCAAAGGCGCTCGCCGAAACACGGTCCGTATCGAGCGCAGAAATATCCGACGCGTCTTCAGACCAGAGGAAACGAGGGAATGGCGCGCCACCAACCTTGACCACCACCAACGTGACATTGCCGTGCTCGCCGATGAAGCGGTCGACATGGCCCACATCTGCTCGGTGCTGACACGTCTCAATAGCCATGTGCTGTCCGGTGAGGCGCTCAAGCCGGAGGGCGCCCAGTGGCTCAGCAGCTACGGCATGAATAACGTGCTGTTGAGGTTCACGATCTTTGGGGACCGGGACCCGCAGGCATGTGTGCGTGATCTGACCGAGTCCTTGCGCCTGTTCGGGATAAGGACGCGCCAGTGACCGTTCGTTTGAGGTTACAGATTCCTCGGATACGATCCGAAGACTTTTAGCTCAGAAACCCGACGTTCAACTGCAGATAGAGCGTCACGCACTCCTTCGTCCTGCTGGTGGCCGAGCAGGTCGGCTAGAAAGACGTACCGCCCCAACTCGTGACGGGTGGGGCGCGACTCGATCTTTGCCATATTGATGTCGCGTTCGGCAAACTCTCCAAGAACACCGTAGAGCTGCCCGGGCGTGTCGGAATCGAAGCCGAAGCAGATAGAGGTCTTGTCGTTACCGCTGGGGGAAGGACTGTTCCTGCCCATCGCTACGAAGCGGGTCATATTATTCGGGTTGTCCTCAATGCCGGCTTCCAGCACTGTAGCTCCGAACAGCTCTGCGGCCCGACGATTTCCGATGGCAGCCGAGTTTCGCCCCTCATTCAGGGCCTCTTCGACCGCTCCTGCCGTGCTGATCGAGGCAATGAGACTTGCGTTGGGGTAGGTCGTCTCCAAGTATCGTCGGCACTGAGCGAGGGCTTGGGGGTGCGACCTGACGGTCACGATGTTCTCCCGTTTAGAACCTTCCGCCACGATCAAGCATTGCCGAATTGGAAGCACGATCTCGCCGACTATGGAGAGGGTCGATTCGTGAATCAGGTAATCGAGGGTCATGTTGACGGCTCCCTCGATGCTGTTCTCGATGGGGAGGACGGCCTCCTCGGTCTCCCTGGACTCGGCGGCAATCGCCGCGTCGCGGATAGACGGGTAGGGCGAATGCTCCGAATCCGGGGCGTAGAGAATCGCCGCCTCTTCGCTGAAGGTCCCCTGAGGACCGAGATATGCGAGTGTCGTACCCGGCATCACAGGTCACTCCATTGAATAGGGCTTCCAGCGAACGAGATCGGTTTCCGGAAGCACGGACGGGTTTACACAGGCTCGAGGCCAGCGTCCTCGCAGTACGAGGGCGATTTCCCTTCCCACACGACGACGACGCTCGGGGTCCATGCGTGACGATGCCGAGCCGACATGTGGAGAGAGGATCACGTTGTCCATCTTCAGGATCGGATTTTCGGGGTCTGGCGGCTCCTTTTCGAGCACGTCCAGCCCAGCCGCCGATATCCACTTTTCATTGAGGGCGCGAATTAGGGCTTCCTCGTCCACGGTGTCGCCACGGCTCGTGTTCACGAAGATAGACTGGGGACTCATGAGGCGGAACTGCTCTTCGCCCATCATGTGGTGCGTCTCACGAGTGGCAGGGGCGTGCATTGATACGATGTCCGAGCGCTGGAGGAGTTCCGTGAGTCCCACAGGCTCGACTCCCGCCTTGGTCATGGAGAGCTCGCTCAGGTAAGGGTCGTGGGCCAAAATGCGAAGACCGAATGGGGCTGCTCGATGTGCTACCGCGCGAGCGATGTTGCCGAAGGAGATCAGCCCAAGGGTCATGCCGAACAGACGAGGGAAGGCGTATAGCACTCCGCGTCCCTGCAGCCATCGCTCGTCGCGGGCCATGCTGTCCATGAGGGTCACCCGTCGATAGGTCGATAGGATCAAGACCATCGTGTGGTCGGCGACCTCTTCGATGAAGACGTCGGGGACGTTGGTGACCGGAATGCCTCGCTCGGTCGCTGCGCCCACGTCAATTTTGTCCACACCGACGCTGCCGGTTGAGATCACCTTGCATTTTTCAAGGGACTCGATTCCACGCCTCGTGAGATTGACGCGCTGAACGTACACCGCGTCTGCGTCTCGGGCCTCGGCGATGAACTGGTCCTCGTCCTCGGACACGATCTCTCGAATCTCGACATCCAACGCGCCGAGGGCCTCCAGTTCGAGGTCGTAGTTGGCGGGCTGCACGCCCGCGGCGCTTGGTGAACGTTGAATTACTACCTTGTACATGAGGGTTATGCTCTGCGAATTAGAATGTTGCTCAATGACAAAACAGAATACGTTAGGAGGCCGAGTGTGTCTAGCACATGTCGCTAGAGGAACTGTTCAGAGTTGGTGAGGGGAACGCTCCCCACCTAGTGGATCCCCGCCTATGGAGACCTTTGCGTAACTAGCACGATTACCTGCCATTCCGAGCATAGCGAGGAATCTAGGATGTTTCGCCGTGGTCATTGGGGCCGTTCCAGCTAAGATACTTCGCTTGGAAGACAAGTATTTTAGATTCCGAACGTAGCGAAGCGGAGTGAGGAATATCTCATGAGGGTTGCCACCCTTACCACCTAGAATGAAAATGTGAGCGGAGCGAAGGATGGGCAACCACAAGGGTTGCCCCTACGGGAGGTTGGTCGGGGTCTATTTTCGTAGCAATCGCTCATGTCGGTT